>CABZLA010000001.1 GCA_902526435.1 uncultured Prochlorococcus sp.
CAAAATAATGAAAATTAAACAATTTTCTAAAAATTATTATTTAATTATAAAATTTCTCAAATAATTAGAGCTTATTAGTTTTATTTGTTAAAAAGAAATTTAATACAAATTCCATATTAAGAATCTAATGCTACTTCTATTGCGGCAATTAAATTTTCATCGAAAGGCTGAATACCAGGTTTAAACCTTGCAATCACATTACTATCTTTGCCAATTAAAAATTTTTCAAAATTCCATTCAACATCCCCCTTTGGTTCAACATTATTTAGTGTTGTATATGGTTCAGTAGTATTACCTTTAGCGTGAACTTTTTCCATAATTTCGAATTCAACACCATATTTTGTAGAACAAAAGTTCTTAATCTCTGAAAGAGAATCAGGCTCTTGATTCCCAAAGTCATTACATGGGAAAGCAAGAATCCTTAAACCTTTTTTTGAATATTTATCGTGAAGCTTTTGGAGATCCTTATATTGAGCGGTATTACCACAATAGCTGGCGACGTTTACTATCAAAATTACATTTTCTGAATATTGACCAAGTTTTTTAGCTTCTCCACTTGCTGTAACAACGGTTGTGTTTTGGACTTCTATTGCCATATGTTTTATTAAATTTATCTTTTGAAGATAACATTGAAAAATTGTTTTTGTGTTGTTTAAGACCTTATTTTCCGATTATTTTTATTTGTAATCTTTAGTAAAAAGTTTTTCTCAACTTATATAATTAAGTAAATATGCAAAAATTAACTTGGACCCTTTAGATCCTCTTACTGAAATTATTAAATCAGGACAGGGCTTCTTGCCTTCAATTGCTCTAGAACGAATTCTTTGGGTAATGATGGGTTTTTTCTTTCTTGGTGCTATTTCAACTTCAATTACAAGAGGTATGAAGGAAAATGATTGGTTCGGAAATAATTCTTTTTTGTCTAATTTAAAAGCTAATAAAAGAGAAGATAAACTCTCTAAAAAGCTATCTGACGATGACAAATAATATAAATTTATTTAGCGATGGGCAGTTTTAAATTTATTCCCAAGAAAATATTATTACTTGGCAGTGGCGAACTTGGAAAAGAATTAGTGGTTGAAGCTAAAAGATTAGGACTAGAAGTAATAGCTATTGATAAATACCAAAATGCACCTGCGATGCAATTAGCTGATAATTCTTTTGTCATAGATATGAGTGATAAGGAAATTTTAAAAAAAAAGATAAAAGAACTCAAACCTGATTTTGTAGTTCCCGAAATTGAAGCACTATCAATTGAAGCTTTAAAGGAATTGGAAGAAGAAGGAATAAATATCGTTCCTAATGCTAGAACTGTTGAAATAACAATGAATAGGGATAAAATAAGAGACCTAGCATCTAAAGAATTAAAGATAAAAACTGCAAAATTTAGTTATGTTTTTAATGTTAATGAGCTAGAAATAAAATCATCTGAAATTGGCTTCCCTCTTTTGCTAAAGCCTCTAATGAGTTCATCAGGAAAAGGTCAAAGTTTAGTTAAAAGGAAAGAAGATCTTTTGTTAGCCTGGAATGATGCCTTAGAAAATTCAAGAGGAAAAATAGTTGGTGTAATACTTGAGGAATTTTTAAATTTTGATTATGAATTTACTCTCTTGACTATTAGAAAAGATAGTGGGGAGAATGTATTTTGTGAACCAATAGGTCATGAACAATACAAAGGAGATTATCAATGTAGCTGGCAACCAATGGACATGAATCAATCCTTGATTAATGAAGCTCGAAAAATGACAACAAAAATATTAAATAATTTAAATGGTTCGGGTTTATATGGAGTTGAGTTTTTTGTAAAAGGCAAAGAGGTTATATTTTCAGAATTATCTCCTAGGCCTCATGATACGGGAATGGTCACATTAGTTAGTCAAAACATAAACGAATTTGAATTACACTTAAGAGCCTTTTTAAATCTACCCATACCAAATATTTTACTATTAAAGCCATCAGCAACCAGAGTAATAATATCAGATAAAGAATCTAATAATCCTTCATTCACTGGACTAAAGGAGGCATTAGAATTAGAGAATACTAAAGTTCTAATTTTTGGGAAACCAACAGCAAAGAAAGGAAGGAGAATGGGGGTAGTCCTTTCATCAGATGATGACCTAAATATTGCTCGAGAAAATGCGAACAAGTCAGCACTTAAAATTAAAATTGTTTCTTAATTTATAGAATATTAAATAAATATTATAAAAAAACTACTTATTTCCTTTGTTTTTGTTTTCTCTTTTTGTATGTAATATTTTAATGTACTATTATTTTTTTCTATGATAGAAAACTATAAAGGTTGGGATATAACTTTGACATGGGATGATAAGCATTCTTTTGGGAGTAACACAATTACTAACGAAACTTTTAACCAAAAAGAGAAATGGAAAGGAGTTAATTTAAATGGTAATAGAATTTATGGAGCATCCCTTAAGGAAATAAGACATATTATTGATTATCCAAGACTACACGATATATAGAAAAAATTAAATTTCTTCTTTCTGATTATTATCATCAATTAGTTCGTTTGCAAGTTCTCTTAAATCACCTTTAATTGATACCCATGTAAAAGCTGCAATAAAAACTGTAGCTGATATTGCTATTGTAATTGTTTCTAAAGGACCTAATCCTAATGCAATCGCAAACATGTAAAAATTAAAATAATAATTTATTATATTCCACATTATTAATTAGTTTTAATTGAGTATTCTTTTGAAACTTAATTTAATTAATCCCGATACATTATGTATAAATAATCTTTAACATTTTTATTTCTTAAGAGAATTTTTTTATATATGGTTTTTTAATAAGAAATATTCAAAAATTATTTGCTAAAATAAGAAAATTATGATGCAAAAAAAATGTTCACAATGTAAGAATTTAATCTCAATAACAGCTCCTACTTGCCTATATTGTGGTAGACCTAATAAATTTGTAACTAATAATTACGTAAAAAAAAAGTGGAATAAAGAATATAAAAAAGATCGATTTAGTAATTTTAAAATACTAATCTCTAACAAGATATCTTTGCTTTTTATTATTATTGGGATTTTAATAATACTACTTATAAGTTTATATAAATAGAAAAATTACTAATTTAAAATTGCATCTATAACTTCTCTTGTATTTGGTGAAAGATTATTTTTTTTAATGTAATCAAGAACTTTAACTATATTTCTTTTATAAGGATTTTCATATTGCCTAAAAGTACTAAATATTTTTAAAAAACGTGAAATTACTATTGGATTTGATTTGTCATATTCTAGAATTTTATCTGCTACGTATTTATAACCTGATCCATCTGTGGAGTGGAATAATGAATTTCTTGTTACGTATGCATTTAATATAGATCTTAAAGTATTGGGTGATTTGACATCAAAATATTCATTTTTAAATAGAGCTTCAATATTTTTTTGATTATTATTTATCTCAATAGATGCTTTAAAAAAGAACCAATTATCTAAGACTACTGGATTGTGTTTCCATTTATTAAAAAAAATATTTGAAATTAATTCTCTTTCTGGACAATTAATCCTTGTAAATACATTCAAAGCAGCTTTGGAAAGAGTCATTGAATTACTATCTACATAACTAATTATGTTACTCTTAATTTCTTCATCTTTACTATGTAAAAGTAACCTCCATATTGTTTCTATTAGTTTTCTTTCATCCTTACCCTCAGGCCATATTTTAGTAATGTTTTTATCAATCTTTTTAAGCTTATTCAGTAGTTCTACTTTTAATTTAGTGCCAAAAAGATAATTTAAGTCGTCAATAGTTTTATAAATTTTTAATGGATCGACTTTCTCGATCTCTGATTCTATTTCAGAGAAGGTTGGGATATTAAGTATTTCAGATAAGAGAGATAAATTTATACTTTTATTATTCCTTATTATTGATCTTAATGTTGTTATTAATTTATTTTCAATATTAATATCGGGTTCTTCATATATTCTTTTGCAAATTATTTTTTTATATATACCTTTTATCGTGTCATATATCGTGAAATAATCAGTTTCAAATTCTAGTATTAATAATTGCTCTGCAAATGTAGTATCTGTCTCCCATTTAATGGGAGCTGAGAAATTTCGAAAATAAGAAATTATTGGGCTATCAAATTTGGAGTTTATATTTTCTAAAGTAAATTCTTCTTCTTTTTCTTTTAAGATAAGTGTCTTATTTATTTTTTCATAACTATTCAAGAATATTGCAATATCAATAGGAATTATTAGAGGTAAATCATTATAAAGATTTTTTTTATTTGAATTTATTTGCGAGACTTGTATTTTAAGGATTTGTTTTTCTTTATCCCATTTTCTTTTAAACTTAACTAGTGGAGTTCCATTTTGTTTATACCAAGTTTTAAATTTTTCAATATTTATTTCTTTGTTATTCTCTAATATCTTTTCAACAAATTGATCAATAGTTGCTGCTTTCCCATCATAAGTAGAAATAAAATTCCTAAAACCATTATTAAAGTTTTTTTCTTTTACTAATGTTTTAAGCATCCTTATAATTTCAGCTCCTTTTTCGTAAATAGTAGTTGTATAAAAATTGTCAATCTCTAAATATTTTTCCGGTCTCACTGGATGTGATGTTGGGCCAGAGTCTTCTCTAAATTGAGCTTTTCTTAGGAATTTTGCATCTTCGAGTCTTTTTATTGAAGGATTATGAAGATCTGCAGTGAATTCCTGATCTCTAAATACTGTTAAACCCTCTTTTAATGATAATTGAAACCAATCTCTACAAGTTATTCTATTACCCGTCCAATTGTGAAAGTACTCATGGGCGATTACACCTTCTATGCGCTCTAGTTCTTCATCAGTCGTAGTTTCTTTATTTGCAAGTATTAATTTAGAGTTGAATATGTTGAGGCTTTTATTTTCCATCGCTCCCATATTAAAATGCCTAATTGCAACAATATTAAATAATGATAAATCGTATTCGAGATTATATTTCTCTTCATCCCATTTCATCGACTTCTTCAATGAATTAATTGAATGCTGTACATATTTTTCATCACCTTTTTCTACGTATATATTTATGTCTACTTTTTTATTAGACTTTGTATGGAAGCTATCTTTGATGCAATTTAGTTTTCCAGCAACTAAAGCAAAAAGATATGAGGGTTTGGGATATGGATCTTCCCATATCACTTCGTGTCTTTTGTTTTCAAGATCACTTGCTTTAATTAGATTTCCATTAGACAGTAATACTGGATATTCTTCCTTATTTGCCTCTATCCTTACTTTATATTTACTTAAAATATCAGGTCTATCAGAGTGGTAACTTATTCTTCTAAAACCTTGTGCTTCGCATTGAGTAGTAATAATTCCATTACTTTCATACATACCTAAAAGTGAAAAATTCTCCTTTGGTTTAATTGTTCCCACAATCTTTAAGGTAAAAGTTTCTTTGAGTAAGGGTTTAATTATTAATCTATTTTTTTGTATTGAATAGTTATTTTCTACTAATAAAGATTCATCTAAATATATCTTTTCAACGAATATATCTATCCCGTCAAGAATAAGGGAATTTATATTAATATTCTTTTTAATCAAATTTAGTTCGGTTTTAACAATGACTCTTTTGTCTTCAATTATGAAATCCAAAAAAATATTAGGTATTTCATATTCAAAGGATTTATAATCCCTCAGTTTTATATATTGATTATTGTTCTTTTTGTCTGAAACGTTAAGCATATTTATTTATTTAATCCTCTGAACTAAATTTATTAGAGAATATTTAATGCATGATAAATTAAGAATAATTAGGTTTCTCCTAATTGACATATATGATCCTTGATTACTCCTGATGGAAGTAACTCATACAATATCGGATTTTCTTCTTTTACCAATCCCTCTTTATCTATTTGGTATATCCAATCCCATTTTCTATCCGTAAATGATAAGTAATCTTTTCTAAGAGAATATGGTAACATTAGCCTCTTCCCATTCCAATCTATATTAATGAATGCTCCAGGTTCAATTTCAGAGATGGTTTTAACTATTGAGAAATCTCCATTAATATTATTTCTAATTACTAAATCGAGCTTAATATTGTCACAAAAATAGGATGTGTTTATAGCAAATAGACAAATTGTTGAAAAAAATAACGAATAAATTTTAGATACTCCTTAGTTTTATTTTATTATTCAATATGCAATATCGAAATACCTATTAATTTTTTTTGTAAAAACTCTTTAAATTTTTATACAATCCATGGTTTTTAAATTTACCAGGTTACATTTAACTTCTTCTGCATATTCCTGAACTGATATAAATTTGTTTAAAAGTCCTGTATATTTTGCTTCTCCTCCAGCAGTACTTGAAAGGACATATTTTGGATTAAAAGTATTTATTAATTTTGGAAGTACATCTGCACCTTTTACAAAAGATCCAAACATTGGAAGTTCAAGGTTAATTATGGGAGTTATGACAGCATCTATTTCTTGAGATTTAATATTTTCATCAAGATAACCATGTGGTTCGATGTAGAAACCTTTTCCTTTTTCGTCTTTTACTATGTATCCATTTTCTATTTGTGGTACGGGTGCACCAGCAGTGGCTTGTATTTCTAGACCCTTTTGTTTAATTTTATCGGATGGTTTAAGAACTTTGATTGATGTAAAGCCTAATTTTTCAAGAATTACTTTTGCACTATTTGGGCAGATTATATCAATATTTTTTTTAAACTTTTTTAATGAAGGAACATGGCAATGATCAGGTAAACCTTGAGTCAAGAGAATTATATTAATGTCTTCCTCAATTAAAATTTCATTGTCTAATGAACCTTTGAAAAACCACTCTCCTGGAGGGAATATCAAATCGCCGGTAAGCCAGGGATCTATTATTAAGTTTGTTTTATCAAATTTGATTAACCAACCATTTGAACCTAGATATTTGGCTTCAAAAGTCATTATTAAATATTAAAAGATACATCGACTATAAATTAAATTTATAAACATTGAGAAAAGAATTTATTGAGGTTGACATATCTATTAGTTCTGACAGGAGATATTTATGGTCTAATTTACTCAATTTAAAGGTTTTGAAAAAAAAAATTATTAATTTTTAGCTTCATTTAAAATTTGAAATGCTTTCTTTTTGAGATTAAATATAAGTACTTGATTTTCTTTTGATTTACATTTTAAAGTTTTTTCTTTTAATGATTGAATAGGAATTAATGCTAATCCTCCAGTGCCTGAAAAGATAATTGGCATGGTTACTTTTTTATTACCATTCATTTTTTGTAAATCTATAGCCTGAGAAACAATATTTTTAGCCCTTTCAAATCCATGATGTTCTATCAATTCAGACCATAATGAATTAACTGACTCATATTTAGAAAATTCAATTTGAATACTTTTCATTAAAAATTTAAGGAAAATTATATTTTTTTAGTGAGAATATTTATTTAATATCTATCTTTAAAACCATCCATTACTAGTTGCAACATATCAATAACGTCTCCATCAGTTAAATCAAGATCTTTTTTTAAATCATTGCATGTTAAATTCATTTCTAGTGCTGCCTCTGCCATATGATTTATTTTTTGATCTTTGCCACCCAATGAAGTAAATGGATTAAAATTTTCTATCATTATTGTTTTGATATTATTTATATGTTCTAGCTAAAAAATAATAAATAGTCTCCTAATAATAAATAAGCTTAAACATATGTCATTTATTAAATTTGAGCTAATTATTTTTTAAATCAAAGAAGTTGGCACACCTTTTGAAATTAAAGCAAATCTCCTTGCTCTTACTAAGAAGGGAAAAAATAAATTTGTTCTTTTGTCTGATTTAAAAATATTTGATAAGAGCGTTAAGAGTTTGCTAGACGGATTATTTATTTGATTACATATTCTATTTATTGCTTCAGCTCCATGAAATATATCATCGTTCTTTAGAAGGATTGCTCCTTTATCTATGTCATAACCTTTATCTAAAAGCGATTTAATAATTTTTGGGTTTTTTCTACCATCGAGGATAGAAATGTTATTTAATTTACTTTTCAGTTCTAAAAGTTCTGCAAAATGATTACAAAAGGGACATTCTCCGTCATATATAAATGTTAAATTCGTATTCATGACATTTTCCATCGATATATTCATATTAATTGAAAAAATGGTGACCTGTTGTCTATCAAAGACTCACAATTAAAGTATTCTATTTGTCAAATATTTATGAACCTACAAAACCGTCTTTCGATCAAATCACCTTTGAATTACAAAGAAATGTCTCAATTTAGGTATATTCTCCTTAATAATTCTGTATGCTATCTCCCAGATAATTGTATTTAAAAATCTATGAATTTATTAGCTTCATTCGCCATCGGCGGTTTTAATCCTTGGGCAGCAGGTGTTGGGATTGGTTCTCTAGTCCTCTTTGGGCTTGTTGGTTTAGTCGCCGGTCCAAATCTTAGCAAATTTGATACTGAGGAATAAAATATTAATATTTTTCAGTTTTAATTTTAAAAGACTCTTTTTGAGTCTTTTTTTAGCAGTTTTTGGAAATTTTTTTTAGAGTAGTCTATATAAAAAAAATTAAATGCTATTAAACCCTTTTGCTCCTCTAGCTTTCATAAAAATTAATTCTCTTAAAGCTACTACATTTTTTCTTTTAGTTCTCCTCATAAAAACAAATTTACTTAGATTAAAAGGTGGTTTGATAGGTGGACTCTTCGCATTGATTCTCATTTCAGGAATATTAGCCTCCACTTCTATTGCTCTAGGTTCACTAATTTATGCTTACAGAGTTAAAAATAACACAGAAAAAAATAATACTGTACAAGATCTTGAGACAGTAAATATATAATTTCTATCAATGTAATAAAAAAATAGTGTGATTAGAAAGGTGTTCCAGGCACAAAATGTAATACTAAAAAACCAAAACCAGCAGCAAAAACTATTGAGACTGCGATTATAAGCAGGCCTGAGGCCATTCCACCTTGTTCAAATGCCATAAAATTTGTTATTTTTATAAATATAATTCATAGATAATATAAAAGTAATTGTGTAAATTACTCAAATTATCCAAATTTGTTATTTATTGTATAGAGAAGTAAAAATATAGAAGATAGCGAAACAATTGTTCCGAATATAATTAATGGTTTCGATTTTTCACTATCTTTTTTTTTAGATAAAGATTTATTTTTATCTTTATTAACAATATTTGAAAAAGGTTTTTTCACAATCAAAAACAAATTTAATGGTTTATTAGTTCATTGATTTAAATAAGTCCTTGTGATAGTCGACAATATTTTGACAACTAATTACAGGTGTAAATTCCATTTGAATTCCAAATTTAGCCCTCCAAGGGGCGAAATGTTCAAAAATTTCCTTATCACTATAAGCTTTACACAAACAAACTACTCTTCCTTCACCAGGAGCATGTACTCTAAAGAGCATTTCAAAATTTTCTGTTTTGTCAGCTTTGGCCATTTCGCCATTCTCCCATGCCTCTACGAATAATTTATAGGCCTTAACCTGATTATCAATATCTGGAAATTGACAATCAGCAAGATACATTTGCATTAGATTTTTTATTATTTAAATATATTATCTGTCAAAAACAAACTTATTTCTTGCACTGTTTTAATTTGAACATCATGTGGGAATTTTTCTATGGGATGAAATGAGATGATAATATTTCTAGGAATTTTCCAATATCTTTTTTATATAAACTGTCAGTAATTTTTAGAGAGAATAACTCATTTTCGTTCAATTCTGCCTTTTGATTATCAAAATTAACATTTCCTTTAAACGTAATGTTTTGCATGAAAAAAATAATTTAGTACTATCTAAAATTTAGGCAAATTATCTGAAATGGCAATTTTCTTTACATAATGTTTTGTCTTTTAAGCCTTAATATCTATATGAACTTATCTATGAAGTAAAAAATTGTATTCAATATACTTAAGACTACGGTAATAAAGGATGCTAGAACAGGCAATAGATTAAACCATAATTGGGATGTTTTCATGGCTGAATCTATTGGTAAAAATTTTCCACTCCTTTTTATTCTTATTTGTAACCAAAAGATTGATAATGGATAAATTATCTTTGCGAAGGTAATAAATATAGAAAATAAATATCCTTTTTTTGAATAGAGTATGTAACCTGAAAATAAATATAAAAACCAAATAAGGGATCTTTGAAATAATAATAATTTTTTGCTTCTGCTACTCATTTTTTATTTAAGCAATTAAAAATTTTTTATCATCTTATATCTTTCAAATGTTATATTCTTGATAATTATTTTTTCTTTACGAATTATTTCCCAGCTATTTTTTAGAAATAATTTATAACTAATTAAGCTTGCCTCTGTTGTTAAGCAATTTAAATCCTCATTTATGGCTTCCTTTTCTATTTTTTGAAGTAACATTGTCCCATAACCTTTCCTTTGTGAATCTCCTCTGCAATATAAAAGGGAAATTCTATCATTTGGATATCTTGATGCAAAAGCAATTATCTTCTCTCTTTCATTAATAAGCCATCCTTTACCTTCCTTTAAGGATAAATTAAAATATTTATTATCCCAAGCTTGACTTGCCCAAGCTCTTTTTTGTTCTGAAGTATAAATTTTCTCATCTATGGAAATTATTGAATCAAAATATATTTTTTTTAAGTCAAGTTGATCTTTTTGGGTAATTTGTTTTAAATTCATAGAGTTAAGTTCAAATTGCAATGTCAAATAAACATATTGTGGCAATTGGAGGTGGAGGTTTTGGAAGGTCACTTGGGGAACTTAAGATAGAGAAATATATTATGTCATTAGTTAAAAAGGAAAGACCTAAAATCTGCTTTATTCCAACTGCATCAGGAGATAATGATTCATATAAATTAAATTTTTATAGAGCATTTTCAAAATTAAATTGTATTACTAGTCATCTTGATTTCTTTTCAAGAACAGAAAACTTGGAAAAAAAAATTCTATCCCAAGATATTATTTATGTTGGTGGAGGAAATACAAAAAGTATGTTGGCGGTTTGGAAAGAATGGGATCTGCAGAATATTCTGAAAATTGCTTACGAAAAAAGGATTATAATGAGTGGTGTAAGTGCCGGCGCGATATGCTGGTTTGATAAAGGAATTACGGACTCTTTCTCTGATAAATTAGAGATAATAAATTGTTTGGGAATAATAAAAGGGATAGCTTGCCCTCATTATGATGAGGAAAAAGAAAGAGAACCTTTCGTAAAAAAAATAATTAAAAATCAAAGAATTGATTCTTGTTTTTGTATAGAAGGTAATTGTGCCTTGCATATTAAAAATGATTTTAATTATGTATCAGTTAATTTTGGAAATAAAAAGAAGTGTATAAAAATATCTAAAGAAAATAATGAATTAATTAAAGAATATTTTAAAAATTATGATTGTATATAAAAAGCTATATATCTTCGTTTTTTGCAATTGATACTAATTCCACACCCTTATATTTTATAAAAGAAGCTGTCCATATTTCTTTTGATAAATTACCTAAATATTTTAAAAATTGGGTTGTATCACCATCTCTTATCCATTCAGATTTTATGAATGGAAGTTCTTTCTGCATTCTTTTTGGATGCATATGAACTAATAGTAGGCCTTTATCTTCGGATACCCTTTTTAAGGCTCCTTCATCACTTCTTTGGAAAACTCTTAGAAGAAGATTTAGAATTACTTCTTCCCCAAGTTTAATTAAATTACCTTCTTCTTCTAGTTTTTCTTTAATCTCTTTCCCACCTAAAGGCATTGCCCTGACACTATTTTGCTCTATTAGTGCAATTGCAATTAGATAATCCTGACTTGCCATATTTTTTTGTAATCTTGTTTAGATTATTCTAACCCCTCGACCTCTTCATATATTTGATTTAATAAGATTAATTGTATTAATAAAAATACAAACTTATAAAGTTATTTTTTTGTAAGTTCTTTCATTCTTTATTTTCCTTAAAATTTAATTATTTTTATAATGCTTTTATTGTATTTCATATGAAAACTTTATTTTTATTATTATCAGGATTAGTTTTAGGTTTATGGACCTCTTGGCCAGGGATAGTTATACCTAATAATTGGAAATGCTTTAAAGATATAATTGAAAAATCTTCCAAGGAACAAATATCTTTTAAGGCTGCTTTAGCTGTTTCTCCAAATTACATTTTAAAAGGTAATAGAAAAAACAATAATTCAAAAATAAGAGTTGTATTTGACGCATGCTTTCGTTAACGCTTTTTACCTATAAATTTTTTATAATTAGAACATGTTAAATGATTTAAGATTCGAATTATCTTTTAAAAATACTTTTCAATTAGAAAATAAACTTAATTTTTGCATATCTAACAACATTAACAAAATCAATATCCCATGCAAAGGGGTAATAAAAAAAGATTTCCTAAATGAGACTATAAAATATATTGGTGAGAATTATAAAAATTTAGATGTTATATATCATTATAGCCTTTATCATCAATATACAAAGAATAGAGAATATTCATATTTAGAGTTTTTAAATTTTATTAAAAAATGTAAATCCTATAAAAATAAAGAAATTTTACTTGTTTCAGGATCTAATAAGAAAAAAAACTTTGAAGTATTAGATGTATTGAGAGATTTTAAAAATGAAAAAAATTTAAATATTAATATAGGAATTGCTTATAACCCTTACTTGAAAAATCATTACAATATTTGTGGAGAAAGAGAAAGAATAAAAAAGAAATTTTCTTCTAGATTAACCAAATCAATCTGGCTTCAATTTGGAACTGATATTAAATTACTTGAAACAGAAATTAATTTTTTAAAAGATTCTATTCTGAATAATTCATCTAATAGTAAAGATCAAAATGTGAAAATATTCGGCAGCCTATTAATTCCTTCAAAGGAATTTATTTCCAGATTTAAATTTCGTCCCTGGAAAGGGGTTTTTATTTCAGAGAAGTATCTTAATTCTCTTGATAATTTTTATGCATTTACAAAAGATTTAATTGAAATCTATCTTGATAATAATATTTGCCCAATAATTGAAACTGAATGTTCTTCAATAAAAAAATTACAAGATATACATTCTTTAATGAAAAAATAAATATGTAATAATTATGATAAATGATACTTTTTATGATATTGCGATTATTGGTGGGGGAATATCTTCATGTGTATTTTCATCTTTTCATCTAAAAAATGGCTACCAAGGAAGGATTGCGATAATTGAAAATGGTCGAAATCTTGGAGGACGTTCTAGTACAAGAAATAGTATTAGTAATAGTGGGTGGCAACTCAATCATGGTTCTCCTAATTTCAATATTTGCAACAGTAATAATAATCAGTTGTTGCAAACTTTCATTCAGGAATTATTAGATTTAAAAATTATCCAATCAGATACTTCTGATTTAATTGAATTATATGAAGATCCTAAAGAGCAACAAAAAATAATCAGCGAATTTCATAGCTGCGATACTTTTACTTCAAGTTCATCTATGTCTGATTTATCAAAAAATATTCTTAATCATAATAATTTGAAAAACCAAGTCGATTTTTTCTTTCAAACTTTAATAGTCAAATTAAAATATGAAAATAATTATTGGATTTTAACCTCAAAAAATGGGTATAAATTTAAGACGAAATTTCTTGTATGTTCAAGCAATTTAATTTTACATAAAAGATCTTTAGATATTTTGAAGATTAATCAAATACCATTGAGGGAAGCTATTCCAATAAATAATGATAAAAAAATTGATACAATTTTGAATCTTCTTAATAAGCAAGAATATGTTCAAAGATTAACTTTTTTGATTTATACAAAATCCAATTATTGTTATAAAGATAACTATAAGAATAGATTTAGGTATTTCCTTTTAAATAATTTTCTAGAAGAAAAATTTAAATTTGAAAGGATTATATTTCAAAAACAAATTAATAATAAAATAGGTATTGTCCTACATACGAGAAATAAAGAATTTATAACTGAATATTTTCAATGCAATGATAAAAATAAATTTAAAAATATCTTATTAGATAAATTCAATCATATATTTGATAAAAATTCTTTTATAAATAAACTAATAGATTATCAGGATATTTCTATAATGGTATGGAGAGCATCTCAACCCTCTGGTTTAGGGATACCTGAAAATTTGCAAGTTTGTGATAAATATAATATCGCTTTTTGTGGGGATTGGTTTGATTTAGAGGGTTTTGGAAGGATTGAAGGAGCAATATTGAGTGCCTTAAAATTGTCCTATAAGATTAGTTAACTATATTAATTATTTTTTTTAATAGAAGGTCTATATCACTTTTCTTCCTAATGACAATTGTGTTGAAATAATTTCTTGAATTATATCTCTTTTTATTTTCATGAAATAATTCCCATGCTTTTATAAAGTCTTTTTTTGCAAGATCTTTACTTTTACCTCTTTCTAAAAAATCTCTTTTAATCACTCTATTTAAACAAGTTTGTTTATTAGCTTTTAATTTAATTAAAAGGCAATTTTCTTTTGAAAGGGTTTTTAATATTTCTTGTCCAAATATTCCTTCTACTATAAGAAATCTTATATTTTTAGTATTTTGATATACTTTTTTTATAGATTTACTCTTGAAATTATATTTATAATAGAAATCAGAAAATCCGTTTTTTACAATAAATTCTAGATCTCTTTTAAATAATCCAAAGTTAAAGCTTATTTTTCTGTCGAAATACGAAGTTACCGTTCGTGATAATATTTGACTTAATAAACCTGTTCTGTAGTAATTATCTGTATTTAATATTATTCCATTTTTAAATTTTTTTAAAATCCTTTCGGACAGTGTAGTTTTTCCGCTTCCAGATGGTCCACTAATAACTAATAATTGCATATTCAAAAATCAGTTGAATAAGATTGAAAAATTGTATCTCATAATAGTTAAGTCAAAAAAATTTAATAAGTCAATTTATTATTAAATTTTTGTATGGTTCTAGCTTGATAATATTATTGAAATTGTTTTTATCTTAGAAATTAAATTTTGGATTTTATTTTTTAGTAGAGTACTGGAATATAAAATTAAATCAAAGGATTTTTTATTAACTTAAATTATAAAAAATACTTAATTTTCAATTAAATCTCTAATTTGAATTATTAAATTTCAAAGAATAATTTATTTAATATTTCATTCTTGGAATATATCAATAAATTAAATATGAACTTTTAAAATATTTATATAGTTCCTCAATTAATTTTTAACTTGCATCATAAATAAATATATGACTTAATGTAGATGTAAATAAAAATTAATTTCTATCATTTCTTTTTAAAATTATTATTAATTGTTTGACAAAATTAATTTATTTTTTTATTGAAATGTAGAATTTATTAAATTATCTAATTTTTGAATAAATGATTACTAAATTTTTAAGTAAGTTAAAATCAATCCTTTTAAAGAGCGAGACCTCTACAGAAATTCTTTTACCTAAAAAAACTGTATCAAAAACTAAGAAGAAGTCTGTTAAGTCTTCTAAGGCCACTAAATCTAAAACAAAGAAAGATGATTCGAAAAAAATAATAGAATCTTTTAAAGCTATTCCTGGTGTAGGAGCTAAGAGTGCAGAGGCCTTTTATAAGGCTGGTTTTAAAACTCCAAAGTCAATTACTTCTGCAAAAGATGAAGATCTTCTTGCTGTTCCTGGAGTAGGAATCAATCTTGTTAAGAAATTAAAGAATATTAAATAAAAAATATCACTATTAATGTTTTATAAAAATTAACTATTGAGTTCATAATAGTTAATAGAAGTATTTTCTAAATTTTAATGGTATTTTTTTATAAATTGCCACCTTTTAAATAATTAAAAATATTTGTAATCGAATAAATTATCTTCTTCTTGCTTTTCTTCTTTGTTGTAATTTTCTCTTATATTTTTCAATAGGAGTTTCATGATGTCTTAATCTTTTTAAATCAGCAAATATCCCTGATTTTGAGACTTGTCTTTTAAATCTTCTAAGGGCAGATTCTATCCCCTCATTTTCTCCGACAGTAACTTGAGTCAAAATTTACCAAATAAAAATAATTATATCATTTTAACGGTAATTTAATGATTTTTATAACTCAATATTTTAAGAATAACTTTAAAGATTCTTATTTTCTTTTTGCCCAATTTAGAAAATTCTTCTTTGGATTAAGTATATCCTCTATGGATTCAAAATAATTCTTTGACCAACTTTCCTTAGAAAGGCCTACGAAACACATCAAATTTAGAGGATATTGATCATTATCTGAGCAGTTTCTAAAATCGTCTCTAAATAAAAATATTTCTTTCTTAAGCGCAATTGAAATTCCTAGTTCTACCATTACTCCTTCATCAGGAGGGTTACCGTTAACAATCGCAAATATGCAATCACATGACTTAAGGTCGTTGAAATTTGTTTTAGCTAGGTCATTAGCCCAATTTTTTTTGTTTGTATTTAAATGCTTTGTTCTCTCAAAGGGTTCATAAACTTCTACATTTAAATTTTGAAATATTTTAATGAATTCAGGTAATAGATTTTTAGTTTGTTTTGAAAACCCATATGGATTAGCTAAATATAACTTTTTTTTATTCACTTTAGCCTCCTTTTACTTTTGTAATCTTTTTCTTCTTTAAGCTCATTTTCTTTATTTTCCCATGGAAATACTATCCATTCTTCTTTAAGAGATATATTTACGGTATTCCACCAAATAGGTTTCTTTTTACTAACTAAGACAAAGATATTAACACCTTCAATATTTTTAAAATTTCTTAATGTCATCCCGGTTTCATAAACATCATCAACTATCAGTGAACTTTTTAAGGGCTTTTCAATTAACTGAACATTTAATTTATGACTCAAAGCCACTGCAAGGCAAAGACCGCCTCTGGGAACACCATATATACCTGATAATTTAAGTTTTTTGCAATGATTAGCAATATAATCAACACTCTTATCAAATTCGCCCCATGTAAAATACTTTGTCATGCTAATTTTTTTTATGTTCAATTGTAGGAGCAAAGTTTGAGGCAATTACACTTAGTAGTGCTACTATTTGTTCGTTAGGACAATTTGTCTCTTTTTTTAATTTTTTGCATTCTTTTACTATATTTGCATATATTTCTTCAACAATTCCATTCATTTGCTCTTCATTAAATGAATATGGTTTATTCATATTTTATTTATAAATATATTTTATTTTTACTCGAATATTAAATAAGTAAATATTTTTATTTCAAAAATATGAAATTATTTCCACATTGGCTCATTTGAACCTTTATTTTTTATCGTATTTGGCTGATATTTATGTAGATTTTCGATTTCCATAGCAAATTTTTTTGAATCTCCTGTTATGCTCTCACTTTTAATTAAATTTAACAAAGATACTCTCCTTCTGATTTTCAGAAGACCAAGACAAATTTCCCATATTTGCTTATCCTTATATTTTTCTAACCAAAAATCAAATATATTTTCCAAAAAGTTTAATGGAATATTAAATGAAATCCCTATTGGAGGTTGATCTAATGTAAAATTATTACTTTTTAAATCATTCATTAAATTATCTAAATTCAAGTTTATTGCATTAAGAATATCTTTAGCTGATTCGTATCCTATTAGTTCTTTTCTATGACATTCCAAAAGAGTTTCATCATCAAGTATCTTTAAGTCACTACTTTTGACCCCAATTAGCCAAAAACCCTCATCATTTACTATTCCACTAGCTAAAAAAAGAAATAAATATCTATTTTCCAAAAAATAATAATCTATCTATTCAGTTTTAACATTAAAGAACAAAAAATAAAATAGCTTTACTGCAAAACCATGTTAAATTTACTCTCGCGATTTAGAAAAAGTATTGATAACATTAAGTTTTACGATGTTTAGCAAGAAAGAGTTAAGACTAATGTTTAATGACCCGCTTGATCAATTAGTAATCTATATAAACCTAAAGTTACTTAAAAATAAAATTCTAAGGACTATTTTTTCTTAGGAAACAATTTTCCAATCTTCTCTTGTTGAATAAGTTTTCTTTCAGTCCTTATTTTTGCATCTTCTAATGATTCTTTATTAGTGCTAACAGCGTAAATAATATAAAAAATCATACCACTGAAAATTAATCCTATAAATAAAATAATAATACCAATAGGTTCTGTAGGGCTAAATATTTTAAGATCTAACCCTGAATTTAGAAAAATTTCCATCAAATAAGTAACTAATAAAAAATATTGTTATTTGTAACTAGTTAATTTCTTCATAACCATAGTAGGTCGTATTATTAGAATTTTTATAACCTATCGCTGCCTCCTCGGGATTTTGAGCATCAAACTTTCTTGCTCTAGCATGTATCATATTAAATGGAAAAATTGCAGCTCCAACAAAGAAATGGAGTATTAAAAAATCGGAAGGTAATCCGTTTGTCCAATCTGGAAAGAAAAGGAGTGTCAATAATAAATGGTCCATATAATTAAATCAAAATTTACTTATAAATACTATTACTAAGTTCCATCTGTAATTGGTTTTATTTAATAAATTGAAATCTTAATTAAAACTATTTCAAAGAAATTTATTTACTATTTAAGTCTTTAAATATTTAAATATTATTATTTATAATATTTAAAGTAGTAAGTAAAGCGAATTGTTCAGACTTTTTTCTAGCATTGTATTTTTCGTGGGTGTATTTTTACATCCTTTAAGTTCATTTGCATCTCATACTTCTGACCCTACAGTAAGTCTTCTTCAGAATAGGATATCAAAAAACTTTTCAAAAAAGTTTTGTAATGCAATACAAAATGGCCTATCCAAGGATGAAGCCATGACATCGGCTATAATTAAAACCGAAAATATTGTTTCATTTTCATATAATCCTCAAAAAAAATGGATTGAAAAAGAAGATTTGGCTAATCAAATTTCTATAAAAGTCATAAACGATTGCGGATGGTCTTTTGGATTAATCGGCAAAGAAGGAATAGATTATTTTAATTCATATTTTTTAGAAATTTATGATAAGACAACTCCTGAAAAGAAATTATCCAGTTAAAAAATTTTTTTATGAATAATATTTCGGATAAAAATTTTGTAATAATTCTTTTTGGCACTATTATCGTAGTCTTTGCTTTAATATTTTCAGTAAAATCGCCAGAAAGAAAAGTTATTGAATCCCCTATAATGTGGAAAGAAGAATTTTCTACGATCTTTTTTTTAAAAAAAGATTTAGCTGAGTTGAAAAAATCCTATTTCTTGTAATCAAAACAGTATTGAATACACTTGTTAGATTTAAGTCAATAAAATTTAGATTTACTTAATTTACTTAATTTAAAGAGAAATTAAAAATAATAAATTATTTTATGTAATTTAATAAAACAGAAGCCAACTTTAAATCATCATTAAACCATGCTCTAATTGCCATTGATCTTCTTGGATCATAGAATTTTTGATTCCTGTACCAGTTAAGTACTTCAGTATCAGATTTTTCCCCGTTACAAGATAAACAGCAAGGAACGCAATTTTTCGTGATAGTTTCTCCACCTTTTGACCTTGGATGTAAATGATCAAGAGATTCAGAAGGATTGCCGCAATAAATACACTTATTTTGAGTTAATTTATGTAGAGAATTTCTCCAGTTTTTATTACTAACTTTAGGGCATAATTGATCAAGGTAAATTGCATCTTGCTTATGCATAATAATCTTGATAGATAAAAAGATAATAACAGTTTTTCTTAAGTTTTGAAATTTATTTAAAATTTTTAATTTTATTATGAATTTATGATGTTAAATCATTTAATTAAAGTGGTTTTTTAAAAAGTAAGAATTATATTTAATGCTAATTACTTTAATATATTTGCCAATTAATACAGATTTTTATTTTTATAACAACGTTTTAATATTTTTAATTTCTTTTATTTCTAATACATTTTCAGCTATCTCTGGAGGTGGTGCTGGATTAATTCAACTACCGGCATTAATTTTATTTGGATTACCTTACTATCAAGCTTTAGCTACCCATAAAGTTGCCACGGTTGCTTTGGGTATAGGAGGATCAATTAGGAATTTTAAAAATCTTAAAAATGATATTTATGTTTTATGGCAAATATTATTATTTGGAACACCAGGAGTTATTTTGGGAGCATCTATTGTTAGATACCTTTCTGAGCAATATTTGTATTTAATATTAGGACTTATTTCAATAATTTTAGCTATATATTCTTTTAATAAACCTGGTTTAGGTTTGAATTCAAGAAAGAATATTATAAAGTCTCAATTAGAATTAAAATTTATTATACCTATTTTTTTTATAGGAATCCTTAATGGTTCAGTTTCTTCAGGAACTGGTTTATTAGTAACTATTTTATTAATTAAAACTTTTAAGATGGACTTTCTTAGTGCTGTAAGTTTAACTTTTTTTACAGTAGGTATTTTCTGGAATGCGATAGGTGCTTTTTCCCTAAGCAGAATTGGTTATATACCTACTAATTTATTGGTTATTCTTATTTTAGGATCTTTTACTGGGGGATATATTGGTGCTCATTTATCTAATTTAAAAGGAAATAAACTAATTAAAAGTACATTTACTATTGTATGTTTGCTTGTAGGAGTGAGTTTGTTAGTAAAGTCAATTGGTTCATTGTTATAGATCAACTTAAGGCAAATGCTAGAACAACTGTTGTAGTTAAACAAAGTCCTACTGCTGCTGTAGCTGTTAATAGTGAAAGGTTCATTTTTTGAACAATTTATAAAATCCTAATAATCTTCTTTAATTTATGTTGTATAAGAACACACTTTTAGGCCAAATTTAATTTGGTAATGTTTCAATTATTATTTAACTTAAAAAAAGGCCTCACAATTGTGAGGCCGGGTGATGGGGAACCTTATTTTTAATCCAATTTAAATAAAAATGCAACCCCCCATCGGTAGCGCATAAATTGAGACAGCTCAACGCTACAGATAGTGCTTTTAAAAAGGAATTTTAAAGAGTCTTGCAATCGTGATAATGTTTTGTAATATTTTGATTTTTGTTAAAGAAAATAAATTTGAAATTTAGATATTTATTAACTATATGAGCTTGTTAAAGCTTAATTACAATGTATTATCTAGAAAAGTGATTAATAATTAAAAATTTAATGATTGAATTAACTTTACTAACACTATTGAATTTTGTTGGTGATAATTTTTGTGAATATAGAAATATAGGTCATGATAATTACAAATCTTTACTCCTTTCTTATAGTGATGCGAGTGAAAAATTTGGTCCATTAGAAGTTAAAAAAATAATTGAAAAATCAGATAATTTTAAAGTTGCTGCAATTGCTATTGCTGCTATTAAGTGCCCTCAGCATATTATGGATTAATGAAATTCGAAGTTAAAACTCAAAATGATGATCTTTGGAAATCATCTTTTTCTGTCTTATTATCTATTGCTTTTTTTTCATTTATAGTAGTCCTCTCTAATATTTCCATTAAACTTGGAGCGATTTCAAGACATTATGAAATTAAATATCTTTGTAATCTTCTTACAATTGAAAAGTCATCATTGAATTTCAAGAAATTATCAAAATTAACTAATCAGACTACTAAGCAAAAAATGTGGGATTTATGTAGAGAAATTGTTAAATAAATATTAGCTAGAGGCTGATGTGTAATATTTCAGAGCGTATAACCAAAATCTTCTTGAAACTATAAAAAATATTCCTGCAACAAATATTTCAAGTAATATTTCCCATAGTTTGGCAATACCAAGGAAAACTTCAGAGGGGATTGTTGTTATAAAAGCTATTGGAACAAAAATACTAAAGAATATCCTTAATGAAAATGAAAAAGAATTTAAAGGAAATCTTCCTATATATAGAAAAGAACGTAATACTTCTGTAGCATTCCATGTTTTTACAAACCAAATAGTTGTTGTTGAAATTAAAAACCATAAGCTATATAAAATTACTATAGAACAAAATAATGTTGTAAGGCATAAAAATAAAAAACCAAAATTTATATTTATTTGATTAATATCTAAGCAATAAAATAGTAGAGACACACCTAATATTATTTCTAAAAATCCAGACGGCGCTATTTTATTTAAGGAAATAAAAAATTGACTATCTAAAGGTTTAAGAAGAACAAAATCTAAGGTTCCTTCCCTTATGTGTTTTACTATTTCTGTAAGATTTGGATTGAACCATGTATTAGTAATTCCATTTAGAATTGTATATATTCCTTGAATAATTAAGGCTTGTTCAAAATTCCATCCTCCGATATTATCAGTATTTTGGAAAAAGATAGTTAATAAAAATACGCTACCTACTAAGCTTAAAATTGCAGTAATAAAGTCAATTATTACGTTAGCTTTATATTCCAATTCTGAGGCTATGGAAGTATTTAAAAATAATGAATAAATTTTTAGATATTGTCTTATTTTCATGAACCCATTGCGGTATATTTTTTTGTTCCCAGAAACCAAGTTCTTTTAAAAATGGGGAAAAGAACTGAAATCCAAAATATTTGCATAAAAAATCCAGAAATTATGTTTGTATTATTCCCAGATAATATATTTGCTGGAAAATCAATTAAGTAAGGGAATGGAGTTATGTATATCCATGATTTCACGTATTCTGGGAAAGAAATTACTGGTGCTAAAAGTCCTGAAAGAAATAGAGTTGGGATAAATAACAATCTTTCTATTGAAGAAGCCTTTTCTGTCCAAAAACAGAAGCAAGCAATAATTGATTGAATCAAAAATTGAATTAAAAAAGAAAAAAATGTAGAAAGACATGCTAATAATAATATACTTAAACTTGGTATCCATACACTTTCTGGATTTATTAGAAAAAAAATTAACGCAATTATTATGGCAAAAGGGAAGCGTGTAATTTGTTCTGCTATGTGTTGAGCAAAGTATCTAAAAAATGGGTTTAAAGGTTGAATTAAATATGGGGAAATTTTACCTAAGAGAGCGTCTTCTTCAAAAGTAAAGACAACCCAAACTACGGAAAATTGCCTTACAAAGAACGCACTTAAAAAATATCTAGAGAGCATTAGATTACTTAAATTAATAGATTCATTTAAGTTATTGTTTGTCCATATATTGAGCATGAAAAAAGGTATTATTCCTGATATTGCCCATAAAGCTATTTCTACTCTATATTCCAACATATTTGAGTACTGTACTTTTAATAATGTTATTAGCTTATTTTTATTTAAATTAAACATTTATACTTTTTCCTTTACTAAAATGTTTCCAATTATTTCGTCAACAGGAGGCTCATTTATATATAGATCTTCGATTTCAAATTTGTTAAGAATCTTTTTTAAAGTAGATTTAATAGATTCTTTTTTAATTGTTATTGTAATTTCTTTTTGATTTTGATTCTTAATAATAAATCCTGAATTGCTTAGTTCTATAGCATCTTTATCCGTCTTGCAAATAAATAGGATATCTTTGACAGGGGATATTTTTTTTAATAGTTTTTCAAGTCTCCCATCATATGTAAGAGATCCTTCGTGAATACATATTACCCTCTTGCATAGAGATGTAATATCTTTCATGTAATGACTAGTTAGACAAATTGTTGCATCTGTTTCTTTATTATAAATTTGCAGAAATTTTCTAAGATTATTTTGAGCATTAATATCTAAACCTAGTGTAGGTTCATCTAAAAATAAAATATTTGGGTTATGTATTAAAGCTGCCAATAATTCTGATTTCATTCTTTGACCTAAAGATAATTTTCGAACAGGTATATAAAGTTCCTTTTCAATCTCAAGCATATCTGACAATTTTTTAATTCTTTTTTTAGCTTCAATTTTTTCTATGTCATAAATTGCGGCATTTAAGTAAAAAGATTCTATTGGAGGAAGATCCCAAATTAGCTGTTGTTTTTGCCCCATTATTAAGGTTATATTTTTCAAGAAACTAGACCTTCTTTTATAAGGAAGGTTTCCCGCAACGGACAATTTACCTTGGCTTGGGTAAATTAAACCACATAGCATTTTAAGGATGGTTGTTTTTCCAGCACCATTAGCCCCAAGAAAACCAACTATCTCACCTTTTTTTATTCCAAAATTTATATTTTTTATAACCTCAATACTTTTTGTTTCTCTTTTAAAAAAATGCTTAAGTGTACCTTTTAATCCAGGTTCTTTTGAAGAAACATCAAATGATTTTGATAAATTTTCAACTTGGATAATATTCTCTTCCATATTATTTGAAAAGTCAGTTTTAATTTTGGATTCTATAAATTTTAAAAATATTAATTTAGTTGAATATTAAAATCGATTATAAAATATCTTTTAGGGAAACAATAAGCCAAGTTATAAAATTAATCGGATTTAAAAGTTCACTGAATTTAAACTTAGGTATGTAATTAATATTATTTACTGCATTCAATATAAAATTATTTTCTGAATTTTTAATTTTATTTACTTCATTTTCTGTTATGTTACCTTTTTCATCAAGAATTTGAATTTCATTCTCAAAAAACCACTCATTTTTCCCATTTGATAAGTTTAAAATTACTCCTATACCTCTTCCATCAGTAATTTTGAAATCACTTATGGTACATTTTGACGAGATCTTTATTGCTTCAATGGTCTCTTTAGTTAATCTATCTTTCGTAAGCTCTAGATTAACCCTAACTGTGTTTCCTATTTTTACTTTATCTAGAATTGTCATTTATGAGTTATTATACCTATTTAATTTTTACAATTGTGATAAAAAAATAAATATAAATTCTTATCATCATTGATTGGAGTTTTTGAATACGACTTCTAATATCTTTTTTATTATTATTGCTAATATTCTAAGGAAAACAAAGCTTATGCCTAGCCATCCCAGTAATACAGAAATTGATAATAAGCTTGAACTAAGATCTCTTTGTAAAAAATCCTTCATAGAGAATCAACTTTTATACATCAACTTTAATTTATATTTTTAGTTTATTCGTTTGTTAAATATAAATGCTTATAAATTATTGTTATTTAAATAAGTTTAAACCCAAAATTTGATGTTTTAATTTGATAAGCTAATATAAAATTAAGCAAAATTTATTAATTTGGATCTCTCTTTAAATTCATATTTAGGAATTTTTTTTATCCTAGTTGGTTCAATAGTTCGTATTGATTTTAAATTTATTATTCAAAAGGATTCATAAAAATCCACTTTTAATTAAAAATTATTTAACTTTTTAAAATTTTTTAACATCTCATAAATTATTTATTTAATAAAAAATTCTTTAGTAATATTTTGATTTTAAAATTTAATAGGCTTTTATTTTTTATATGATTAATAATTATCAAAACTATAGATTTTTTTTCATGAATAATGATCTTGAAATCTTTAATTATTTTATTGATGATCTTCTTTCTTCGGAGGTTAATTTATTGAATAATGAGCTTGATCTTCTTTTGATGCAGTATCTTTTTAAATCGATAGATCTAAACTCATTAAAGAATATTGATAGTGAAGAAAAAATTAACGTAGCATAATAGTTCTTAATTATGAAATATTTTTATGAAAAATTATGGGTTCCTTTCTTTGGTGGAATATTATCAAAGTTTGTTTTCTTGATTGAAGGAAAGAATATGAGTAGAAAAAATAAAAAAACAAAACTTTAATTCGATAAATTTTTTCAATACTTAATATACTATTTTGGTTTTATATATATATATATTGAAAGCAACAAAACATATTTCTTTAATTCAATAATTTATGCATGGTTAAAGTATCTAAAAAAATAGTACTTTAACTATTTAAAATTTTATGAATAATAAGCCTTTTTTAAAACCATATACTGTTCATTATAGAGATTTTCAAAATCTTAGATTAGAAAATTGTTTTTATGCATTAGATGCTTATGAAGCAAGAACATTAGCTATGGAGTTTAATAAATATATAAACGCACATCCTAATAGTATTGATTTAATAAGATGCGAAAAGTGATATTTGAATAGATATTTGAAAGTTTCAATTCTATACGCTTAAAAATTTATCAATAACTGTTTGGCTCAATTCACTTGTTGGGCCACTTGCAACAATTCCTCCCCTTTGCATTGCATAATATCTATTTGCCTGCCTAACAAAGTGCAAGTGTTGTTCAACTAATAAAACACCGATACCAGTTTCTTTAATTATGAGATTTATAGCGTTTTCAATATCTAATACTATATTTGGTTGAATTCCTTCAGTAGGTTCGTCTAATAACAATAATTTTGGTTTACCTAATAATGCTCTAGCAATTGCAAGTTGTTGTTGTTGCCCCCCACTTAGATCACCTCCTTTTCTTGAAAGAAAGTCTTTTAAAATAGGAAATAAATCATAGATACTTGAATCAATATTTTTATTTTTAGATAACCCTCCAGGAAGCGACTCCATTCCCAACATTAAGTTTTCTTCTACAGTTAGATAAGGTATTATTTCTCTTCCTTGAGGAACATATGCCATTCCTTTTCTAGCTCTTTGATGTGGGGCCTTTCTATTTATATTCTCTCCAATAAAGTTTATTTCTCCTTTCTTTGCCTTTAATAACCCAATTAATGATTTTAATAAAGTAGTTTTCCCTACTCCATTTCTTCCTATTAAACAGATCATTTCTCCAGATTTAAGATTTAAATCTACATCTCTGAGGATATGGCTTTCTCCATAATAAGTATTTAATGATTTTACTTCTAGTAGATTTTTCATATTTATTCCTCCGGTCTACCTAAATAAACATCAATTACCTTTTTGTTGTTTTGAATATTATCCATTGTACCTTCACATAATACTGTTCCTTGATTTAGAACTGAAACATTACTATCAAGTCTTCTTATGAATTCCATATCGTGATCTATAACAACCACAGTATTTTCTCCAGATAATGATTTTAATAAATCTGCTGTCAAATCAGTTTCCTCATCTGTAAGACCTGCAACAGGTTCATCAACGAGCATTAAATCAGGTTTTTGGCCTAGTAACATTGCTATCTCTAACCATTGTTTTTGACCATGAGATAAAGCACCAGCCTTTGAATTGATTTTTTTTGATAAGTTTATAACTTTCATTAAATGTTCTATTTCATCTAATTGTTCATTTTTGATCTTTTTATTAATTAGATTCAAAGGACTTTTAGGAGTGCTTACTGATATCTCAAGATTTTCTTTAACAGTTAGATTTTCAAATACTCTTGGGCTTTGAAATTTTCTTCCTACACCTAAACGTGCTATTTTATGTTCTTTTCTTCCTATTAATGATTTTCCTTTAAAAAAAACATCACCTTTAGTAGGTGTTACTTTACCTGTTATTACATCTAGAAATGTTGTTTTCCCCGCTCCATTTGGACCTATTACAGCTCTTAATTCTCCTTTTTTTAAACTTAGGTTTAGATCATTTAATGCTAGAAATCCTTCAAAACTAACAGTTATATTTTCTAAGCTTAAAAGAGAATTAGTATTCTTATTCATTTTTTAATCCCTCCGTTTCATTTTTAATTTCTAGACTTGGGTATGTTTCGATTTTCCTTTTTAGACCAAGTCTTTGAAGCAGATTCCTTGGCCCCTCCCCTTGTACCCATCCTAAAACACCTTCTGGTAATGCTGTAACTACTAGAATAAATAACCCACCTTGAATAAACATCCAGCTTGCCGGTAAAGCTTCACTTACTAAACTTTTTGCATAATTTATTAAGACTGCCCCAAGTATCGCTCCCAATAAAGTCCCTCTTCCTCCCACTGCAACCCAAATAACCATTTCTATTGAAAATGGAACTGTCATAAATTGAGGGGATACTATTCCTGATTGAACAGTATACAAAGCACCGGATATTCCTGCTAAACCACCTGCTATAGAAAATATTATTGTTTTAAATAGGACAGGATTGTAACCTGTGAATCGGACTCTTGGCTCGTCATCCCTGATTCCTATAAGAATATTCCCAAATCTTCCTTTTACGACCCATTTTGAAAAAAACCATGCAGTAATAACTAACAAGGCTGTTATCCAAAAAAACATTCTTTGTATTGATTCTGAACCAACCATTTGCCCAAATAGTTGAGTTACATCAGTTTTTAAACCGTTAGTACCATTAATAAGTTTTTGTTGTCCATTAAAAAAATTAAAGAATACTAAAAGAGCGGCTTGGGTAAGTATTGAAAAATACACCCCTTTTATTCTGTTTCTAAAAACAAGAAACCCAAGTATCCCTGCAACTAATGCAGGTATAACCCAAATTGCAAATAAACTAAAGATTGGAGATCTAAATGGTTCCCAGAAAAAAGGTAAATTATCTACGCCGTAAAGTCCAAAGAATTCTGGAATATTATTTGGAAATTCAGAAGAGCTTGTTATCTGTAGATACATTGCTGCACAGTAACCCCCAAGAGCAAAAAATATACCTTGCCCAAGACTCAATAAACCAGTAAATCCCCAAATAAGATCTACACCCAAAGCAACAATAGCTAATGATAAATATCTACCAAGAAGGTTCAATCTGAAAACAGGAAGAATTGATGGAGCTGCGATAATAAAAGCAATAATAAGCACCCAAATAACAAAAGTTGTTTTTTTGCTTAGTTTTAAATTTTTAAATTCCATTAACTCTCAACCATCCTTCCTTTCTGGGGAAATAAACCAGTAGGTTTGAATTGCAAGAATATTACTATTAATGCAAAAATCATAACTCTAGCCATACTGGTAGTTGCAAAGAAATTTATTGTATTAGATAGTGGTAGAGGCATATCAGGCCATATTGATAAAAGGCGACCAGCTCCAATTAAATCAGTCATTATTCCTATTCCAAAAGAGGCAAAAATTGTACCCAACAGGTTCCCTACACCTCCTAAAACTACAACCATAAAACATCCAACTATATAATTTCCCCCAACATTAGGTCCAACTGACCCCAAAAGAGATACAGCAACTCCTGCTACACCTGCTAATCCAGAACCAATTCCAAAAGTAAGAACATCAACTTTTTCTGTTGAAATTCCAAGACAGTCACTCATTTCTCTATTTTGTGTTACCGCTCTTATCCTCATACCCCAAGCACTTTGATTCAAAAATAAAGTTATTGCAATTACAGATATTAAAGTAATTATTATTATCATTAATCTTGTCTTTGGGAAAGCTGTTCCAAGAATTTCAACCTGACCCCTCATCCATGCTGGAGCGGTGACATCAACATTCCTTGCACTAGCTCGACTTAATTTGCTAACTGAAGATGAAATTAAATTACCGGAGAGAACTCCTACTAAAGCTGCAAATATCCATGAGCTAAATTTTACATATTTAAAGTTTATAGACTCTTTTACTTTTGATGAAAATACTGATGGTAGAAATAAACCTATTATGAGACTTATTACTAATCCTGTGCCATAAGCTAAAGGAACACTGCGGACGAACTGTTGAAGAATAAGGCTTACTCCCCATGTAGCAAGTAAAGTCTCTAATGGACTTCCGTATAACTTTCTAATTACAGTTTTTTCTAAAAGTATTCCTACTACTCCACTGACAATAAATGCAAAAAAGATAGAAACTATAACATACGCGTTGTAATAGGTTTTTAATAGTGGGAGTTTGAAAATTAATTGAGTTACATATGTTGTGTAAGCACCTAGCATCATTAATTCACCATGTGCAAGATTGATTACACCCATCAAACCAAATACAATAGCTAAGCCTAAAGCTGCTACTAGTAAAACTGATCCGATCGCTACACCGTTGAATAAACTATCAAGAAGCAATTCCAATTTTAATAAGAAGAAAATTTAAGTGGATATAAGAAGAGGAGGCATCAAGCCTCCTCTTCTCTTTATAAGTAAGCATTGAAATTAAAGCTTATATCTTTCTCCTTTAGATGGGTCTGTCCAGTCACATGCATAACCTTTGGAACTAGGTTCAAATTGGTTCCATGCTTGTGGGAATACAACTCCATCAGTTTCTTCAAGAATCTCAAATCCACCTTCTGGCTTGATTAAACCAATTCTTACTGTTTGAGCAAGGTGATGGTTAGGCATAACTTCAACTGGTCCCTGAGGAGCATCGAATGTTTGTCCTACAAGAGCTTCTCTAACAGCACTGTTCTCAAATGTGCCTGCATCTTCAACTGCTTGTTTCCATAAATAAACCATGTTGTAAGCAGACTCCTGTGGATCAGCAACTACTCTGTCGCTTCCATATAGAGCTTTGAAATCAGCTGCAAATTTCTTGGATTCAGGTGTGTCGATAGACATCATGTAGTTCCAAGCACCATAATGACCTTCTAAAAATTCAGGTCCAATAGTACTGATTTCTTCCTCTGCAATAGAGTAGTTCATTACATAATATCCATTGCTTGGAGTAATCCCAGCATCCTGAATTTGTTTAAAGAAAGCAACGTTTTGGTCACCATTAAGTGTGTTGATAATTACTCCACCACCAGATGGCGCTAACGCTTTTTTGATCTTGGAAATAATAGGAGCAACTTCGGTATTTCCTAGAGGTAAATAATCTTCACCTACAACCTTTCCTCCAAGTGATTTAAGTTGTTCTTTGGTAATTGTATTTGATGTTCTTGGGAAAACATAGTCTGAACCAACTAAGAAAAATGGCTTTCCAGCTGCAGGAGACCTCTTAAACATAAAATCAGTTGCTGGTTCTGATTGTTGGTTTGGTGAGGCACCAGTGTAGAAAATGTTGTTTGAACATTCCTGAGCTTCATACTGAATTGGGTAGTAAAGGAATGCATCTTTTGATTCATACACAGGAAGCATTGCCTTCCTACTAGCAGATGTCCATCCACCAAATACGACTGGAACCCCATCCTGGTCGATTAATTTTTTAGACTTCTCAGCAAATGTTGGCCAGTCGGAAGCTCCATCTTCAACGATGTAATCGATTTTGTAGCTTTTGCCACCAACGGTTACTCCACCGGCAGCGTTGATTTCTGCAATAGCCATTTTTTCTGTATCAACAAGAGTTGATTCAGATATGGCCATTGTTCCTGAAAGGGAATGTAAAATACCAACAGTTACTGTGTCATCGAAACTTCCGGAAGTGTCTGAACCTCCTCCGCAGGAAGTAACTGAAACGGCAAGAGAGGCAGTAGCTAAACCTGCCAAAATACGCCTTGAAATTCTCATGAATTCGTTTAAATTAGGTAATTGACCCACAATGGGGGGATAAAGTAAAAGTTATAAACGAGTGGGATTTAGTTTTGTAGCGAAGGTAACATTTTGTTGAATCCAATATAAAACTTCCGATTATTTTTTTGAGTTTAAATGTTTGGTATTTGACCGACTAAAAACTTGATAACGTTGTCAACTCCACTGCCGGAACTAAGATTTGTAAAAAACCATGGTTTACCATCTCTCATCAAATCTGTATCATTTTGCATGATATCTAAATTTGCACCAACCATACCTGCTAAATCAATTTTATTGATTAATAACAAATCTGATCTTGTAATCCCAGGACCTCCTTTTCTCGGAATTTTATCCCCAGCTGATACATCAATCACATAAATAGACAAATCTACAAGTTCTGGACTAAAACTTGCAGCAAGATTATCTCCTCCACTTTCAACAAAAATAAAATCCAATGGATCATATTTGTTTTCAAGATCCAATACTGCATTTTTATTAAGTGAACAATCTTCTCTGATTGCCGTATGAGGACAACCACCAGTCTCTACTCCAACAATTCTACCTTCCTCTAAAATCTTTTTTTTAATGAGAAAATTTGCATCCTCTTTTGTATAAATATCATTTGTAACAACAGCTATTTTGTACTTCTTTTTAAGACCTATGCACAAAGTTTCAACTAGTGCAGTTTTTCCCGAGCCTACTGGGCCCGCAACTCCAACTCTTAATTTGCTGCTCATAAATTAATTTCTAAAAAGTTTTGTATATAGATCATTATGGTTTTGTTGAGCCATAGATAAGCTTATATTTCCAACATAAAGATCATTGATATTACTGTCTACAATTTCTTGGGAAACTTCTGAGATTAAATCCAACAACTCAAGTTGAATAGTTTGTGCTTTTATTGAACCCATGGGTATAAGTCTTATTGCAGCACTTAGTTGATTCGCAGTCCATGCATATATAAAATTTTCGATCATTTCTAATTTATTTATTTGAAAAGAGAAGCAAGCCCAACTCCATGCTAAAGACCAAGAGATACTTTTATTTTTTTCATACAAATAATCAAATCCAAATTCTTTAGTCAATTCAAAAAGTGATTTAGCCATTTGAGTCTGTTGATCTCTTATTTCAACAGTATCTCTAAAAGATATTAGCCATTTATCTAAACTTAATAATCTTCTTTTGTTATTTTTAACATCACTAGCAACTTTTAATTCTACAAAAATATCAAAAAATTCTATTAAACATTTAGCTTCAATTCTAATTTGCCCAATTTTTAATTCATTTGTAATTAAATCTCTTATGTGGTCAGATTCTTCTAAATTTTTAATTTTTAAATAACTTTCCAATCCCTCAGAATAACAAAAACCTCCGACAGGTAAACTTGGACTTATTAATAAATACTTAACTAAGTGATTTTTTTTCATGATGAAAAGCTCCTATTTCTGGAAAAAACTTTTTTTCAACTTTTGAGAAAACAACATCAAAGTTCTTAAGCAATTCCTCAATTATGTAATCACTTTTAGTAAATAAAATATTTTCATTAATCTCAATTTCCACATGTCTATTCCCAAGATGATAGGCAACTTTGATAATTTCTAAATCTGTCTTAGCAGTTATTTCTATTAAATTTTCTTTTTGCGCAATGATTTTTACAAAGAGTTTTTTGTGATTTGTCCGAAGGATATCACCATCAATTAATATTCCCTCTCTTGGTAATTGTAATTGAAGTTCTTGATTACAATCTGATTTTCTTTTTCCCCTGAAGACTCTTCTTTGATCAGAACTTAGTGTAAGGTTTAAAAATTTACCCTCATCGCAATTTTGCTTAATCCAATCAGTTACAATAATTTCTTTTTTATTACTCATAACGAAATATTCTTAGTAACTTTAAAAGAGTGATCAAGAAAACAATTATGGATAAATCTTCTTGGGAAGGTAATTGTTTCTTAAATTTTTTTAATAATAAATCAAGTTCTGGGAAAGACGATAGAACAATCTTCAAATCTAAATTTACATCTCCCTATAAATTATTAAAGTGTAGTTATGACCGAGAGGGTAGATGTATTTTACCTTTACTTCATACAGCAGGAGGACTTGTTGGTGGTGATTTGCTTGAATTTGAAGCAAATATTGGAATTAATTCGAAAGCTTTATTAACAACCTCTTCAGCTCAGAAAGTATATGGATCAGTTGGGAGATCAAAAATTAATCCTGGAGGTATTTTTTCCTCGCAGAAAACAAAGATAAATATTCATGATAATTCTCATTTAGAGTACCTCCCACAAGAAACTATAGTTTTTGCAAACGGATTATACTCTCAGGAATTTAAGATAAAGATATCTGATAACTCTAGTTTTTTATTTACAGATTTAATAAGACTTGGAAGATCTTCTGCAGGTGAAACCATTGAGAACGGAGTTTTTAGATCAAAATTAGAGATTATGAGGAATGGAAATTTATGCGATGATTGGGAATTTGTAGATCAAATTGAATTAACTAAATTTAGTTTTGAGGCTAAAAGTGGAATGGATTATATGCCCGTTTTTGGTTCTTTAATTTGGATATATGAAAAAGAATTTCCTAAAACAAAATTAAGTAACTTAAAAGAAAAAATAAAAATGATTTTTAAAGAAAATAACAATTATTTGTCTTTAGGAACTTTAGAAAATGGAATATCAATAAGATTCTTAGGTACTTCATCACAAGATGCAAGAAAATGTTTTTTTTCTATTTGGACACAAATAAGAACTGTTTGTGGGTTTTGTAAGCCAGAATATCAGGGTGTATGGCCTTTGCAAGATCTTTAAATTACTAATTATGTTCATTTAGAACTTTTTTGAAGACAATTTTTAGATTAATTTTTATTTATGCATCTTTCACCTCAAGAAAAAGATAAACTATTAATTTTTTCAGCTGCACAACTAGCTGAAAGAAGACTTAATAGGGGTCTAAAACTTAATTATCCGGAAACAGTTGCCTTTTTAAGCTTTCAAGTTTTAGAGGGTGCAAGAGATGGTAAAAGTGTTAGTCAATTAATGTCTGAAGGTACAACGTGGCTTAGTAAAAAACAAGTAATGGATGGAATTTCTGAAATGGTCGAAGAAGTTCAAGTTGAGGCTGTCTTTCCAGATGGTACCAAATTGGTAACTATTCACAATCCGATTAGTTAACTATGGACTATTTAATACCTGGTGAAATAATTACTGAAGATGATTTTATTGAACTAAATTCTGGTAAAAATCCGAAAACTATAACTGTCTCTAACACTGGGGATAGACCTATTCAAGTTGGATCTCATTATCATTTTTTTGAAACTAATCAAGCTTTAGTTTTTACAAGAGAAATTACGCTTGGTATGCGTCTAGATATTCCTGCAGGAACTGCTATTAGATTTGAACCTGGAGATACTACAGAAGTAAAACTAGTTCCATATTCAGGATATAGAAATGCCTTTGGTTTTAATGCTTTAATTAATGGTCCTTTAGATTCTTAATTATTATGTCTTATAGAATTAATAGAAAAACTTATGCTCAAACATATGGACCTACAAAGGGAGATAGAGTAAGACTTGCAGATACAGAATTAATAATTGAAGTAGAAAAAGATTTCACAACTTATGGAGATGAAGTTAAATTTGGAGGAGGTAAGGTTATCAGAGATGGGATGGGCCAGTCTCAAGTAACCAGAGATGATGGAGCCGTTGATACCGTAATAACAAATGCCTTAATAGTTGATTGGTGGGGAATTGTAAAAGCTGATGTCGGATTGAAAAATGGAAAAATTTGTGAAATTGGTAAAGCAGGTAATCCTGATATACAAGATAATATAAATATAATCATTGGATCTTCAACTGAAGTAATAGCTGGTGAGGGGCACATTCTTACCGCAGGATCAATTGATACACATATTCATTTTATTTGTCCTCAACAAATAGAAACAGCATTAGCTTCTGGTATAACAACCATGTTAGGAGGAGGCACAGGCCCAGCCACAGGAACTAATGCTACAACTTGTACTCCTGGGGCTTTTCATATATCTCGTATGCTTCAATCTGCTGAAGCATTCCCTATGAATATAGGTTTTTTTGGTAAGGGTAATTCATCTAATGAAATAAATCTTTTTGAGCAAGTTAATGCAGGTGCATGTGGTTTAAAGTTACATGAAGACTGGGGTACAACTCCGTCAACGATTAACGCATGTCTTAATGTTGCAGATACTCTAGATGTTCAAGTATGTATTCATACTGATACTTTGAATGAGGCAGGATTCGTAGAAGACACCATAAAGGCCATTGCAGGTCGAACTATACATACTTTTCATACCGAAGGTGCTGGTGGTGGCCACGCTCCAGATATTATTAAAATTTGTGGAGAAAATAATGTGTTACCAAGTAGTACTAATCCAACAAGGCCTTACACCAAAAATACTCTAGAAGAACATCTTGACATGTTAATGGTCTGTCATCATTTAGATTCCAAAATTCCAGAAGATATTGCATTTGCAGAGTCAAGAATTAGGAGGGAGACAATAGCTGCGGAAGATATTTTGCATGATATAGGAGCTTTTTCAATTATTGCAAGTGATTCACAGGCTATGGGACGAGTTGGAGAAGTAATAACAAGAACTTTTCAAACCGCACATAAAATGAAAGTGCAAAGAGGTCCTTTACCTGAAGATTCTGATAGAAATGATAACTATAGAGTTAAAAGATATATCTCTAAAGTTACTATTAATCCAGCTATTGCTCATGGAATTAATAGTGTTGTTGGTTCTATAGAAAAGGGTAAAATAGCGGATTTGGTTTTGTGGAAACCTTCCTTTTTTGGTGTTAAACCAGAATTAGTTGTCAAAGGGGGTTCTATAGTTTGGTCTCAGATGGGTGATGCAAATGCTTCAATTCCAACACCAGGGCCTGTTCATGGTAGACCTATGTTTGCAAATTATGGTCAATCACTTTTAAAAAGTTCTTTCACTTTTATGAGTAAAAATGCAATTGAGCTTGATATTCCTAACAAACTTTCTTTACGAAAAAAGTGTTTGGCTGTAGAAAACACAAGATCTATTACTAAATTAGATCTAAAATTGAATAATAAATTACCAAATATCACAGTTGATCCACAAACTTATGAAGTATTTGCTGATGGAGCATTACTTTCTTGTGAACCTCTTGATGAAGTACCGATGGCTCAAAAATATTTTTTGCTTTAGTAGTTATTAATTAATTCTTTTTGAGTTGTATTTATTTCTTTAGATCCTGCATTTGCTAAATCTTCTTGAAGCTTATTCTCGCATGAAAGAACTCTTGACCAACTAGGAAGTTGTTGAGTTGTTGGATTTGCTAAGTAACCTTGAGTAGCAGGTCTTAATAGTTTTGCAAATTTTTGAACAGACAATTCCTCTTCATGCCTGTCATATGGAAGCTTATTAACTGCGGAATCTAATCCAAATTGTTTAACTCTATCTTCACCTACTCTTTTATAGAGAACTTCAAGTGTTGATAATTGAGTGCTTGTAAGAGTCTGAGCTTGATGTTCCATAAGTCCTCTTAAGACACTAGATAGAATTTCTGTGCACATTTTTTGAAGACCCTCCTTGGATGATAATCCTATAGTTTTATGTTTATGATCAAATAATCCAAGGTCAACTTGAGCTATTTTTGAAGTTCTGACATTCCTATAAACCTCAGATAGAAGACCTATCTCTAATCCCCAATCACATGGAATTCTTAAATTCATAGCCAAATCTTTTGTAAATGCAAATTCACCAGCTAAAGGATATCTAAACGATTGTAAATACTGCAAAAACGGTCCATTCCCAACTAACTGCTCCAAACTTGCCAATAGAGGACCTACAAATAATCTCGTTGCTCTTCCTTGTAATTGATTTGTTTCTAATGATAATCGACTATAGAAGGCTTTTACATAGGAAATCCCATATGATTCGTCTAACAAAGGAAGAATCATTCTTGATGGATATAATGGGGTGAATGTTCTTATGTCGGCATCAAATAAAGCAACTACGTCAGATTGTCTTGTCGCAACCCCTATTCCTTGCCATACTGCCCATCCTTTTCCTGGGGTTCCAAGAAGTTCTAATCCATTTTTTTCTTGATTTTTTAATAGTTCTATTACAGATGGAGAATTTGTCCATTGTATATGAACGGGGAATGGCATTGAATCAAAAAATGACTTTGCAGAATTTGCTTGATCAGCCGTTTTTGCAGATAAAGCAATAATTAATTCATTTAATCCGGTAAGATTTTTTAAAACTTCTTTTATGTCTCTTAGCGCAGGTCGTTCAAATTCTTCAAAGAGACAAGGAATTAATATTGCTGTAGATCTTTTCTGAAGATTTTTATTTAGTTCTCTAAGTAGATCCTTAGTGACGCCATATTCATGTATTGTTGTGATTAAACCTTGTTGAAAGTCCATTTTCTATTTGATGTGCAGAATAGTGTTAATACTTCGATGATTTTTTCAAAGTGACGCAAATTGATTCAGAGAAAAAATTAGATAGATTAAGACTTAGTAAATTGTTGGAAACAATTTATAATGATCATACTACCGAAGAGCTTAACTTTATTTGTAATCAATTATTGCAGATTTTAGATAATTTCTCAGAGAAGTCTCGTTATGAAGAAATAAGTGAAGATCAAAAATGGGACGAATCGTATGCTGTTTTAATAACCTACGCAGATGGTGTTTATAAAAAAGGAGAAGCCACTCTTGTAACGCTTCAAGAATTACTTGCTAAATATTTTGGAAGTTTATCAAAAGTAGTTCATATTCTTCCATTTCTAAAATCAACTAGTGATGGTGGATTTGCTGTATCTAGTCATAAGTCTTTAGAAGAAAAATTTGGTGGTTGGGAGGATCTTAATAGAATTTCTAACAAACATTATTTAATGGCTGATTTAGTTTTAAATCATGTTTCATCCTCTCATCTATGGGTTCAGCAATTTATTAAATGTCAAGAACCTGGTTTGTCTAATGTCTTTTCTCCTGCACAAGATCTTGACTGGAAAAATGTTATCAGACCAAGAAGTTCATCTCTTTTCTCTCAAATAAATACAGAAGATGGACAAAAACAAGTTTGGACAACCTTTGGGCCAGATCAAGTTGATTTGAATTGGCTTAATCCCAAAATGACGATAGAGTTTCTTAATTTGATAATTATTTATTTATCAAATGGTATTAAATGGTTAAGACTTGATGCAGTTGGTTTTATTTGGAAGGAACCTGGAACAACATGTTTGCATTTACCAAAAGCACATTCAATAGTAAAAATCTTAAGAATATTGCTTAATGATCTTCTGAAAGATGGCGTATTAATTACTGAGACAAATGTTCCACAGAAGGAAAATCTTTCTTATTTAATCCCTGAAGATGAGGCGGATATGGCTTATAATTTTCCTTTACCCCCACTTCTTTTAGAAGCAATAATCACTTCAAGAGCGGATATTCTAAATTCATGGATTTGTGATTGGCCAGAGTTACCCGAAACTACGACTCTATTTAATTTTACTGCTTCTCATGATGGTGTTGGATTAAGGGCTTTAGAGGGCCTCATGAATGAAAATAGAATTAAAGAGTTGTTGATTAATTGTGAGAAAAGAGGTGGACTAGTAAGTCATAGAAGATTATCAAATGGTGAAGATAAACCATATGAATTAAATATTAGTTGGTGGAGTGCAATGGAAGATTCAGGCAGAGATTCAAATCGTTTTCAATATGAGAGGTTTTTATTAACCCAATTACTCGTGATGTCTCTAAAAGGTGTTCCCGCTTTTTATTTACCAGCAATACTGGCTTCAGAAAATGACATAAAAAGTTTTTCAATGACAGGTCAAAGAAGAGATTTGAATAGAGAAAAATTTAAGTCTGAGAAACTAGAAGCTGTTTTTAAAAATCCTGAATCTAATGCTAATAAAAATCTTAGATATCTCCGAAATGCAATGGATGTAAGATCAAAATTATCTCAATTCCATCCTCAGTCTCAGATGGAATGTTTATCTAAAAATAGAGCTGATATTGTTGTAATTAAAAGGGGTATTGGTTCAAAAGCTGTTTTTATAATTCACAATATGACAGCAAATAAAATTAACTACAGGTTCATTGATTATGAATTTACTAAATTAATTAAAAATGATTTTAATATGCAGGATTATTTAACATCTAACAAATATAATTCTAATAATATTGAACTTGATCCCTTTCAAGTTATTTGGCTTGGTTTTTTGATTGATGATTGAAAATTCTTCCTTTTGGATCGTCAGTGATGTTGATGGAACATTAATGGATCATTCTTATGATTTAACCCCAGCAAAAGAAACTATAAAATTACTTCAAGAGTTATCTGTTCCAGTAATACTATGTACTAGTAAAACCGCATCTGAGGTTAAAGTTATTAGAAAGCAGCTTAATTTAACTGATCCATATATTGTTGAAAATGGTGCAGCCATATATGGTGAAACATTAAATAAAGTTAATGGGGAGATTGTTCTTGGAGAAAAATACAAAATACTTGAAAATATTTTAAGCAGTATTTCTAAAGAAATTAATTATGATTTACAGCCACTCAATAATATTTCTGACCAAGAGGCAACAGAACTAACTGGATTAAAAGGCCATTCTCTTGATTTAATGAGAGATAGACACTGGAGTATGCCATTCTTAAATCCTCCTAAAAACAAAATAGAAAAAATTAATATTTGTTGTAAAAGATTTGGTGTAGAAGTTTTTAAAGGTAATAGGATGAGTCACATGTTGTCAATTAATTCAAACAAGGGAAAAGCAATTAATGCGCTCAAAAAATATGCAAATAATCCGAATATTAAAATTATTGGTCTAGGAGATTCTCCTAATGATTTACCTTTATTGTTGAATTCAGATTACAAAATTGTGATTCCTGGTCCTGATGGACCAAATTTGGAATTATTAGAGAAATTAAATCATCATAAATACACCCTAGCGACTGATCCAAATGGTTATGGTTGGAAAAGTGAAATAAATAAGTTAATAAATAATTTAGTATTAAGTAAATTATGAAAGATTTAAATATTGAATTTCCATTGGATGATTTTGAAAAATTAATTTCTCAAATTGGATGGAGTTCATTAGATGAATGGTTTATGTTCTGGAATCTCAAGAAAGAGATACTCTTAATTGATAAGTTTTGGGATGATAATGTAAATGATGATTGGATTTGGGGATTGGCTTTACCCCTTTTATCACAAGCATATAAATTAAATAAAAAATCTCCTGAGAGGAATATTATTGGAATATCAGCTTTACCTGGTACTGGGAAAACCACTTTAGGTAAATGGTTGGAGAGTATATCTTTAAAATTAAAATTTAAGTTATCTGTTATTTCTATTGATGATTTTTACCTACCATCTGAAGAAATGAAATTTGCTATTAAAAATAATCCATGGAATGTATCCCGAGGTTTTCCTGGCAGCCACTCGATTGATTTAATGAAAGAGAAATTACTTAAATGGAAAACCGATGGACAATTAAATGTACCTGTTTTTGACAAGTCATTAAGAAATGGTTTAGGAGATAGAGCCTATTGGAGAGAGGAATCTCCTGATTTGCTAATAATTGAGGGATGGTTTTTAGGTGTTAAACCTTTATCAACAGATTCTGATTATTCAGTAAAAAAAATTTCACCTCCTTTAAGTGATCGTGAATTTTCTTACAGAGATAAAATACAAAATAATTTAAATCAATATTTAGACATATGGAATATGATTGATAAAATTTGGCATTTAAAACCTTTGAAATTTGAATATATGAATGAATGGAAATCTAATCAAGAAAAAAGTATGCAGGTTAAAAGAGGAAGTTCTCTTAAAGACGATAATTTGACTAATTTTCTTCGTATGTTAAATGTTTCTATCCCACATAAAAGTTTTGACGATATCAACTCGGATGTTTTATTGATGATAAATAAAGAGAGAAAGTTAATTAGAGTTGGATTAAATCAACATTTATCTAAATAATTTTTTATTTAGTTGTTTTTTATACATTTTCAATCAATTTACTTGGTGTTTAATATAGTTAATTTTATTATTTTAGATGATTGAGTTTTCCTATAAAAATGAAGGCTCCAGAATGGTAGTGTTGAGATGCATAGGCCCTTCAAATTTTTTTTTAGAAAGAGTTTTATTTCCGACAGATATTCTATCTTTTATGGCTCCTAAAGATTCAAGAGTTGAAATTTGGGGTAATGAATTATATGGTCCTAAACTAGAAGAAAGAATAAGAATTTCATCTGAGAATGAAGATGCAACTTTAGTTGCTTAATTCGTTTAACTATTAATGTCTTCGAGTCAGAATTTTTTAACGACCTAGATTATTTTTATTGATATTATTATTATTATATATTTAGTTTAGTATAATGATTCATTTTGCTTCTTTTGCCATAGGAGGTTTTGTTCCTTCAGCAGCTATTGCGGGTGTTCTAGTTTTGATTGGTCTTGGAGCATTTTTTTATCTGGGATTGAAAGGACCAACAGATTATTAATAATATAAAAAATATCAAATAGACATAATTACGATGAATCTTACAATAGTGCTTTTTATAATTAGTTTGCCTTTTGTATTACTATCAGTATATTTTGGAACGAAAAATGATTTTTACGAAAGTGAAAATTATAAAGGTGATGGATGTGCTCATGATGTGAAGAGATAATATTATTTATAGATTCCGCCATATATACAAGTCCATTTATTATCAAATTGCCAGACAGGCATATAAATTTCTTTTGAGATTTTATCCCCAGCTTTTTCACAAGCCTCGATATCTTTCATTGGAATAGCGTATAATGAAGGGCTAGTTATTCCACTTACCTCAGGTCTTCCTCCTGGTCCTTGTCTATAGGTTCCAATTACTAACCAATAATCAGCTTTTACAGTCTCAGAAAATATGAAAAGATTTAGAAAAATAAATATTTTTAAAACGTATTTATTCATGTTATTTTTATCTTTGCTTTTTTAATAACAATTTAAATTGTATTGTATTTAATTGATATTATTATAGAAAAAAAATTAATTAAAAAATATTGGAATTTTTAAAATTTATTTTTTATGGAATAATCCAAGGTTTAACAGAATTTATACCTGTAAGTAGCACTGCACATTTAAAAATAATATCTTTATTATTTGGAATTAATGATCCTGGTTCCTCTGTTTCTGCAATCATACAAATCGGAAGTGTTTTCGCAATACTTTGGTATTTTAGGAAAAGCATTTTTAATTTTAAAAGTACAAATTCTATAAAACTAAAAAATTCATTTTTGTTCAGTAAGTTATATAAATCTATCATTATAGGTACAATTCCAATTGTTTTTATTGGTATAGTTATAAAGATGTTTGTTCCAGGATTCTCTGATTCATTTTTACGTTCAAATCTTTCAATAGCTTTAGTATCTATATTGATGTCTTTAATAATGCTTTTTGCAGATATTTCGACTAATAAACTAATTAATTTAAATAATCATAAATATCGTAATAGTTTTTATATAGGAATTGCCCAAGCTTTATCTATTATTCCAGGTGTATCTCGTTCTGGAGTTACTATTTCTATGGCACTCTTATCTGGATGGGATAGAAAAAATGCAGCTAAATTTTCATTTCTACTTGGTATTCCTTCAATTTCTCTTGCAGCTTTTGTTGAGTTTTTAAGTTCACTAAATCATTTTTCAGCATTTCCATTCCTTCCTCTATTTGCTGGATTAATTACAACTTTCTTCTCTTCTCTATTAGCCATCAATTTTTTAATAAAGTATGTTTCCTCTCATGGACTCAAAATATTTGTTTATTATCGGTTGATGTTCGGAATCTTGATTCTTTTCAATTTAAAGCAATTTAAATTAAATTAAATCAATACTTCTATGTTACTGTTTTTTAAATATTATTTTACGGATGATTTTTTTTATATCATATCAACTAGGAGAGGTTGAAGTTTCTAATCTTACTATAATTATATGTGCAATTTTTTCTTCATTTACTTTCATCGCTGTTGGAATAAGTTCTTATAAACTGTACAAATCATTAATAAATAAAGATGATTCTGAATCTTAATCGGAACGGCGGGATTTGAACCCACGACCCCCACTACCCCAAAGTGGTGCGCTACCAAACTGCGCTACGCCCCGTATTGATACTATAAATATAAAAGACTTTTAATTGTTAATATCAATAGGTTTATTATTAGATCTCAATACACATTTATCAATGTCCCAATTGAAATTATCCCAGATTTTTGTTGGGAGTTTGTAATTACAGTTATTGAAACTTCCTAACTTTACTTTAGTAGGAGATGCCGAACAATATTGCCTACTACCTTCTAAAGCTAAATACTGCTGATGATAGTCTTCAGCGTAGTAATAAGTATCAATTTTTTTAATCTCTGTTTCTATGTGCCCTAAATTATTTTTGTAAAGTTCTTTTTGGAAAGCTTCTTTGCTCGAGTAAATTTTGTCTTTATTCCTGTCATTCTTATAGTAAATTGTTGATCTATATTGAGTTCCCATATCATTACCTTGTCTATTTTTTTGGGTTGGGTTATGACATTCCCAGAACATTTTTAATAAATCGCTAATATCTATTTCATTTATATTCCAAACAACCCTTACAACTTCTGCGTGACCGGTCATACCAGAGCAAACTTCGTAGTAAGTTGGGTTTTTCTTCTCTCCTCCTGCATAACCAACGGATGTCGTAATAACTCCAGGAAGTTTCCAGAAACATTTTTCTGCACCCCAAAAACAACCACATCCAAATATTATTTCATCCGCTTGAGATTTTGGTAACTCTTTTATATCAGTCATTAGTATTCTGTGGAGGAAATTTGTTTCATTTGCTGAAACTGATTTATCGTTTGTCATAAGTTTTTTAAGAAATTCAAACATCTTTAGTATGTATTTAATTAAAAAGTCTTTTTCAACTTTCTATTTTATTAGTAGCTATTTCTCTTTCCCAAAGTTTTTTATATAGTCCATTGGTTGTTATCAAATCTTTATGTATACCCTCCTGCACAATTTCACCTTTATCCATCACAAGTACCCTATCACATGTTGCTGCCACGGATAGTTGATGACTAATCATCAATATTGTTTTACTTTTGTTTGATCTCATCTCCTCGATAATTTTCGCAGCAGTTTTATTGTCAACACTTGCCAAAGCATCATCTAGCACTATTACAGATGCCTCAACTAAAAGTGCTCTTCCTAAAGCTGTTCTTTGTCGTTGCCCCCCACTCAGCGTAATACCTCTTTCACCTACGATTGTTTTAAAACCTTCTGGAAAACTATTAATATCATCTATTAATCCTGCATTTACTGCGCTTTTTTTTACTATATTTTTAGAAGCTTTTGGATCTCCAAATTTTAAATTTTCTGAAATTGTAGATGTAAATAAAAATGCTTCTTGAGGGACTATAGCAATGTGTTTTCTTAAATCTCTTAATTTAATGTTCTTAATATCAATATTATCTAAAAATAATTGTCCATCGGGTATTTTAATAGTTCTACCTAATGATTTAGCTAAGGTAGTTTTTCCACATCCTACTGGACCGACTATAGCAATAAGTTCTCCGGGATTGATTTTGAAATTTAGTCTATTTAATGAGTTAAATTTTGCCCCTTCGTATCTTATTTTTAAGTTTTTTGCCTCAATAAAACCTTTAACTTTTTTCTTTAGGAATTTAGTTTTTGGTTTATCAATAATTTTTGGATTGTTTTGAAATATTTCCTCAACTCTATCAAGACTAACTTGTCCCAATTGAAAAGTATTTAATGTAAATCCTAATAGAGCTGTTGGAAATACAAGTCTTTCAACAAATAATATTAATGCAACTAGTCCACCAATTGTGATGAATCCATTTTCTAGTTGAGAGGTCCCTAGACCTAAAAGTATCAATAATGAAATTGAAGAAATACCTTGTAATAGTGGAAATAGTATGCTTGCTGTTCTTGCAAGCTTTATCGCTGAATTGCGATAAGCCTTATTGTAATTATTAAATTCTTTTTTTTCAGCCTCTTCTTGTGCATAAATTTTAATAGCGCTTATACCTGATAAATCTTCTTGAATCAAATCACTTAGTTTGGAAAGTGATTCTTGCTGAATTTTTCTTTGACTCACCATTCTTCCTCCAAATAAGCTAACTATTACTAAAATTAATGGAAATATCATTAATGCAGCTACTGTCAATGTTTTATTAATCGATAGCATTGAAGGTATTGTTAGAGAATAAGCCAAAACGATGTTGCATAAACTTAAGACTGTAAAACCTAAGAGTCTTCTGATATTTTCTACATCACTAGTAGCTCTACTAATGATATCTCCACTACCTTTTTTTTGTATCCAATCAGGGTCTTGTATTAGTAAGTGATCAAATAATTTTTGACGAAGATTTACTTCAACTTTTCTTCCTATACCAAATACAATTTGCCTAGAAAATAATCTTATAAGACCCATGCATGTTGCTAAAAACATTAAAAATAATGATTTTGTTATAACGAAACTGGAGGAAAATCCATCTTTTAACTGATCTATTATATTTTTGACTTCTAAAGGAATTAGGATGCTTAAAATATTAACTACTAGGAGAGCAATCCCACCATATAAAAATTCTTTTTTGTATGGTTTTAGATACTTAAATATAACTTTCAATTTAAGATTCTTCATTTAAAATTTCCCATATGATTAAGATAATGTTTCATTTTCGAATATGTGAGCTAGTTTTATAAATGATTTCTTTTTTTTTATTATGAGCAATGAACAAACTCATCCTCTGCATGCAACTGATAAAAAGATTATAGATTCACTTATATCTAAGAAGATACCTGATGATTTTGACTTAATTAATTTAGCTAGATTAATTAATAGATATGATAATTTTCCTGGTGAAATGGAGATAAAAGATGATATTGAAAAAATACTAAAATTTTGGTGCATAACAAAAGATATTCTTTTTTTAAAAACTAAAAAATTATGGTCAAATAATTTTAGACCTTCTAATACGAATAAAGATTTAGTCGGCTCCGGTTTTGATACTTCTAATTGAGAAAGGAAACCTTAAATCCACCAAAGATAAATGTCTATCACTAAAACAAATTCTGAAATTCTCAACCAATTATTATATGGCCATGACCTTGATGCTAAGACATCAATTACTTTGATGAAAAGATGGCTAAATGATGAAATTTTGGAGGTTCAAACAGGAGCTTTTTTGAGTGCATTGAGAGCTAAAGGAGTTTCAGGAATTGAATTATCTTCTATGGCAGATGTACTATTGAATGCTTGTAAATTGCCTATCGAACGTCCCAACTTATTTATGGTTGATACTTGTGGTACTGGTGGTGATGGGGCTAATACTTTTAATATTTCAACTGCTGTTGCATTTGTCGCCTCATCATGTGGTGTAAATATTGCAAAACACGGAAATAAAAGTGCTAGTGGAAAAGTTGGCTCGGCTGATGTTTTGTTAAACCTTGGGATTAATTTAAATTCTTCTTTAGATAAGGTTATTTCTGCAATAGATCAAATTGGGATAACTTTTTTATTTGCTCCTGTTTGGCATAAATCATTAGTTAAATTAGCTCCTTTGAGAAAGGCTCTTGGCATAAGAACAGTTTTTAATCAACTGGGTCCATTAGTAAATCCTTTAAGACCAAATGCTCAAGTTTTAGGAGTTGCTTCTGAAGAATTACTTAATCCTATGGCTTCTGCTTTGAGCAGAATGGAAATGGATAGAGCAATTGTTGTGCATGGCTATGGTGGCTTAGATGAGGCTTCATTAGAGGGGGATAATAAAATAATATTTGTAGATAAAGGTAAGCTTAAACACTCTAAAATAAATGTCGCAGACTTTAATTATCAAAACACTTCAAATAATGATTTAATTGTGTCAAATGATGAGTCTTATGAAGACATATTAATATCTGTTTTGAATGGTTCAGGTCAAAAGGCTCATATGGATGTAGTCGCTTTAAATACAGCATTAGTACTCTGGGTCGCAGGAATTGAAGATGATATTGAAAAGGGTTTTAAAAAAGCTTTGTTCTCTATGAGTAAAGCAAAACCTTGGGATAAATTTTTGCTTTTGAAAAACTATCTCGAATCATAAGAAATTTTTATTTAATGAATCATCCTTTTAAGAAAAATGCAAAACTTGTTTTGAGTAACGGGATTACTTTTACAGGTTATTCATTTGGTGCGATGGGTTCAACTGTTGGTGAAATTGTTTTTAATACGGGAATGTCTGGTTATCAGGAAGTAATTACCGATCCAAGTTATTTTGGCCAGATCCTTACATTTACTTATCCAGAGATTGGTAATACAGGAATAAATTTCGAAGATTCAGAATCGGATCAATCTGTCAAAGGTTTAATTGTGCGTAATTATTCAAATAATAATAGTAATTGGAGATCTAAATTAAAATTTAATCAGTGGTTAGTAGAAAAAAATATTATTGGACTTTATGGAGTTGATACTAGAGCACTTGTTAAGATTTTAAGATCTTATGGTTCGATGAATGGACTTATTACAACAGAAAAGAATGGTCTTGATAGTTGTCTTGAAATTATTTCTAATACTCCTAATATGAAAGGTTTAAATTTAGCTAAAGAAGTTTCAACAAAGGAAATTTACATTTCTAAAGAAATTACCACTACTGATTTTGATGTTAGAGAAAGTATTCATAAGAATTTAAAAAAATTCAAAGTTGTTGCGATTGATTTTGGTATTAAAAAATCAATTCTCAATAGATTAGTTTCACATGGATGTGAAATATTAGTTTTGCCTTCAAATTCATCTTTTGAAGATGTTTTAAGTCATAATCCTGAAGGAATATTTTTCTCAAATGGTCCAGGGGATCCTTCATCTGTTCTTGATGGTATTAATTTAGCTAAATTACTTATAAATTATGGGAAAATTCCTATGTTTGGTATTTGTCTTGGTCATCAAATATTTGGTTTAGCATTAGGTGGAAAAACTTACAAATTACCTTTTGGACATCGTGGATTAAATCATCCTTGTGGTAAGAATAATAATATTGAAATAACAAGTCAGAATCATGGCTTTGCTGTAGATCCAAATTCTTTATCCAATAAGATAGTTGAAATAACTCACTTTAATCTTAATGATAAAACTGTTGCTGGATTGAAACTTATAGATAAGCCTATATTTAGTGTTCAATATCACCCAGAAGCAAGTCCAGGACCTCATGACTCAGATTATTTATTTGAAAAATTTGTTTCTCTAATGTTAGAGAGATGTTGACATATCGATTCTTTTTGATTTGATAATTACAATTAGAAAATTAAAATTTTTTGGAGGGATAAAATCATAGAAGATTTCCAAAAGCTAACTGTTTCTTTAAGAGGCAACTTTGAAATAAAGTCAAATATTATTGTTTTTACTCTAAAAGGGCAATTGGACGCATTTTCTGAAAAACAATTTAAAACTTTTATTATCAATACCCTTAAAAAAGAAGCTCTGTCATTTGTAGTTGATTTAAGTAAAGTAGATTTCCTTGATTCATCCGGCTTAGGCGCTCTTGTTCAAACTTCCAAGGAATGCAAAAAACTTAAACTAGGGTTTTCTGTAGTAGGAAATTCTCGAGTTGCTCAAACTATAAAATTGGTAAGATTATCAGATTTTCTTAATTTGAAAGCCACTCTTCAAGAAGCATTGCACTTTTTGAAGAATTGAATTATTGGATACAAAATCTTGCCCCTCATGGTTCTCCTGAAGAGATAGGAGTTATTCAACTTGCTTGGCTTGGGGATTCTGTATGGGAGTTACATCAAAGATTACGCCATATTCATATCCCATTAAAATCTAGAGATCTTCATCTTTCAGTTGTAAATGAAGTAAAAGCTCAAGCTCAATCAAAATCATTAGATGAAATAGAACATTTACTAAATTCATTTGAAATTAATTTAATAAGACGGGCTAGAAATAAAACAAAGAGATTTCCAAAATCCTCTGATCCTGTTATTTATTCGAGAGCAACAGGTTTTGAAGCTTTAGTTGGTTGGTTATTTCTAAAAGACCCAAAAAGATTGTCTAAAATTTTTGAATACCTAGAGTGTAAATAAGCTAATAAATTTATGAAAAACTTTTCTAATAATAATTATTCCAAAAAAAGTAATGATAAAGATAATAAGAGATCACGTTCAAAAAATAATTATAAATCGAATAATTTTCAAGAAGATAGATTTAACTTCATTAAAAATAATACTTATGAACGAAATAATTTTAAAAAAGGAAATGATTTAAAAATAAGAGAGGAATCTAATAGAAGAGATAATTATAAAAGGAGAGATGATTTTAAAAGTAGAGATGATTCTAATAAAAGAGATAGTTTTAAAAGAAGAGACGACATTAAATTTAAAGAAGACTCTAACAGAAGAGATAACTATAAAGGGAGAGACAATTTTAATAGAAGAGACGATTTCAAAAGAAATGAAAATATTAAAACTAATGAATACATATATTTGAAACCAAAAGAAAAATCTAGAAATAGTTTTAATCAACCACAAACAAGATCTTCTTCTAAAGCTTATAAGGCAGAAAATTATTCTGAAAACAGTTCAAATAAATTTCAATTGACTTCAAATGAAAGAAATTTTGAAGATTGGATCTGGGGTAAGCATTCTGTTTTTGCCGCTTTAAAAAGTGAAAGACCAATAAATAGAATTTGGTGTACTGCCGAAATTTTTTCTTCAGAAAAATTTTATCTATTATTAAAAGACCTTAAGACCCAAGGCGTTTTAATAGAAGAGGTCACTTGGTCTAGACTCTCTCAACTAACATCCGGAGCCGTTCATCAAGGAGTTGCCTTACAGCACGCCTCCACTAAGTCAATATCTTTAGAAAAATTAATTGATATATCTAAAAGTAAATCCTCAAATCCTATCATTGTTGCATTGGATGGGGTAACAGATCCTCACAACTTTGGTGCAATTATTAGATCAGCAGAAGCATTCGATTGCAAAGGTATTATTGTTCCTCAAAGAAGATCTGCAGGTTTAACTGGAACTGTTGCAAAAGTTGCCGCTGGTGCATTAGAGCATATACCTGTTAGTAGAGTAGTAAATCTAAATAGAGCTATTGATGTATTAAAGAAAAAGGGTTTTATCATTATTGGTTTATCAGGAGAAGGGCAAGTTCCCATTTCACAATTTAAGGAAAAAGCCCCTTATCTTGTAATAGTTGGATCAGAAAATAAAGGAATCTCTTTGTTAGTCCAAAAAAAATGTGATTATTTACTTAAAATTCCCCTCAAAGGGAAGACATCGAGCTTAAATGCCTCAGTAGCAGCTGCTATTTCCTTATGTTACATAACAAATAATTAATTTATCATTTAGTAAAAATGCTTAATTTGAATATTTATTTATCATTATTTCAATATATTTATTTAATTAATAAACATTACTTGAATAATTAGTAAAAAATTGTATAGAATTTAACAAGAATTTATGGTCTTTAATTAAGGCCTAAAAATATTGATTAGAAATTTAGGCAACAAACTTGGTTTGGCTTGGTGGGCAAAAGTTGAGACTGGAAACCCTTCGGGAACCTATTGGTATGGTCCATTTCTTACAAAACGTGGTCTTAATGAAAATCTAGAAAAATTTCTTTTTGATCTTGCTGAAGAGGGTGCAACAGATATTAAACATGATATTGTTAGATGTAATAAAGAAGAACCATTAACTGTGTGAAAACTAATTTAATCTATATCTCGATTTTGATATGAACTTTAATTCTTTTAGAAAAGAAATTAATAGTGGAAATGCTTCAGTTAAGGAATTAGTTAATGAATTCTTTTTAAAAATAAATTCATTAAATCCAAAAATAAATGCTTATACTTGCTTAACAAAAAACATAGCTGATTCTCAATCCAAAAACATTGATAAATTAATAACTAATAATCAAAAACTCCCCCCGCTTGCAGGAATACCTATTGCTATAAAAGATAATATTTGTACTAAAGGAGTTGTTACTTCTTGTTCCAGTAAAATGCTAAAAGACTTTGTTTCGCCATACGAGTCTTCTGTGTCAGGTAAATTATGGTCATCAGGTGGTATTTGCTTAGGGAAGACTAATTTAGATGAATTTGCGATGGGAAGTTCGACTGAGACTTCCGTATTTGGTTCGACTTCTAATCCTTGGGATGTATGTAGAGTACCCGGTGGAAGTTCAGGTGGGAGTGCCGCTTCAGTAGCTGCTGGGCTGTGTTTAGCCGCTATTGGATCAGATACAGGAGGCTCCATAAGGCAGCCAGCATCTTTTTGTGGAGTTGTAGGACTAAAACCAACATACGGAAGAGTTAGTAGATGGGGACTTATTGCTTTTGCAAGTTCTCTAGATCAAATTGGTCCAATTACAAATACTGTTTCAGATGCTGCTGAGATTCTTTATTCAATTTCTGGTAAGGATAATCTTGATTCAACATGTCTTGATAAACCAGTCCCGAATTACTTGTCCGATTTAGATAAATCTATTAAAGGTATTAAAATAGGCATTATTGAAGAATGTTTTGATCATCCAGGCCTTGATCCTGAAGTTAAGGAATCAGTTTTATCCGGTATTGAGAGATTCAGATCTTTGGGTGCTGAAATTCACGAGATAAAGTGTCCAAGATTTAACGATGGTATTGCTACTTATTATGTTATTGCTCCATGTGAGGCTTCAGCTAATTTAGCAAGATATGATGGCGTTAAATATGGATATAGATCAGAGGGTGATTCTAATTTATTAGAAATGATATCTAAAAGTAGAGCTGAAGGATTTGGGGATGAAGTACAAAGAAGAATTTTGATTGGTACTTATGCTTTGTCTGCAGGATATAGTGATGCTTATTACAAGAAAGCTCAGAGAGTAAGAACTTTAATTAGAAAGGATTTTGATAATGCTTTTAATGAAGTTGATGTTTTATTAACCCCCACATGTCCTACAACTGCTTTCTTAAAAGGAGATTTTGTAAATGACCCCTTATCTATGTATTTGTCTGATCTTTTAACTGTTCCAGCAAATCTTGCTGGCCTCCCAGCTATCAGTATTCCTTGTGGATTTGATAAAAAGGGCTTGCCAATCGGTCTTCAATTAATCGGAAATGTTCTGGAGGAGCATCGAATATTGAATGTTGCAAATATATTTGAAAAGGATGCTGAAGTTATGAACAGGAAACCTAATATTGAAATTTGAATTAATAATTAATTTGTATTAGTAAAATGTAGAATTTTTCTAAATATTCTCTATCTTGTAAATATAAATTGGTTAAACATGGGATTTGTTCCACTACATAATCATAGTGATTACAGTCTTCTAGATGGAGCAAGTCAAGTTTCGAAAATTGTTGATAGAGCTTCTGAACTTGGAATGGATTCAATTGCTTTGACCGATCATGGAGTAATGTATGGTGTTCTTGATTTAGTAAAAAAATGCAAAATTAAGGGTATTAAACCAATTATTGGTAATGAAATGTACATTATCAATGGTTCCATAGATGATCCACAGCCAAAAAAGGAAAAAAGATACCATTTGGTTGTTCTAGCAAAAAATCATACAGGTTATAAAAATCTTGTAAAGTTAACGACAATTAGCCATCTTAATGGTATGAGGGGCAGAGGTATCTTTTCTAGACCTTGTATTGATAAATCTCTTTTAGAAAAATATAATGATGGTCTTATTATTTCAACAGCATGTTTAGGCGGAGAGATTCCTCAAGCGATCTTAAAAGGAAGGATTGATGTAGCTGAGAATACTGCAGTTTGGTATAAGAAATTACTTGGAGATGATTTTTATTTGGAAATACAAGATCATGGTTCTATTGAAGACAGAATTGTAAATGTTGAATTAATAAGAATCGGTAAAGAGCATCAAATTAAAGTTATTGCCACTAATGATGCTCATTACATCTCAAACATGGATGTTGAAGCACATGATGCCTTACTTTGTGTTCTTACTGGAAAATTAATAAGTGACGAAAAGAGATTGAGATATACAGGAACAGAATATATCAAAAGTGAAGATGAAATGCTTAAACTTTTTAATGATCATATTGATAAAGATTCTATTAAAGAGGCAATAAATAATACGGTCGAGGTTTCAAAAAAAATTGAGGAATTTGAGTTGTTCGGTACCTATAGAATGCCAAAATTCCCTTTAAAAGAAGAGACGGACTCCTTATCATTTTTGACCAAAATAACAAAGCAGGGCCTTTTAAATAGGCTTAATAAAACTAATTTTGATGAAATCGATGAAATCTATAAAAAAAGATTAGTTTCAGAATTAAAAATAATAGATGATATGGGTTTCCCAGACTATTTCTTAGTTGTGTGGGATTATATAAAATTTGCTAGAGATAGCTCTATACCTGTTGGTCCAGGCAGAGGTTCTGCTGCAGGTTCACTTGTAGCATATGCTCTTCAAATTACAAACATTGATCCAGTTAAACATGGATTATTATTTGAGAGATTCTTAAATCCAGCAAGAAAATCGATGCCTGATATTGATACAGATTTTTGTATTGACAGGAGAAATGAAGTTATTGATTATGTAACCAACAGATATGGCGAAGATAAAGTTGCGCAAATAATTACCTTTAATAAAATGACATCAAAAGCAGTTTTAAAAGATGTTGCAAGAGTACTAGATATCCCTTATGGAGATTCGGATAAGTTAGCTAAGTTAATACCAGTTGTAAGAGGAAAACCTTATAAGCTGAATGAAATGATTGATAATAAATCTCCTAGTCCTGAATTTAGGGATAAATATTTAAAAGATATTAAGGTAAAAAGATGGGTTGATTTAGCATTGAGAATTGAGGGTACTAATAAAACTTATGGTGTTCACGCAGCAGGAGTGGTCATAGCATCTGATCCTTTAGATAGGCTTGTACCACTGCAGAGGAATAATGAAGGACAAATAATTACACAATATTCAATGGATGATATTGAATCGTTAGGTTTATTAAAAATGGACTTCTTAGGCCTTAAAAATCTAACAATGATAGATAAAACTATATCTTTAATTGAAAGTTCTACCGGACAAAAAATAAATATCGACGAATTACCTCCAAAAGATAATAAAACTTTTGATCTTATTGGAAGAGGAGATTTAGAAGGCATATTTCAATTAGAATCATCTGGGATGAAACAAGTTGTTAAAGACTTTAAGCCAAATTCTCTTGAAGATATCTCCTCTATTTTGGCTTTATACAGGCCTGGACCTCTTGATGCTGGTCTCATACCAAAGTTTATCAATAGAAAAAATGGTAGTGAAAGAATTGATTTCCCTCATCCTTTCATTGAATCTATTCTCACTGAAACCTACGGAATAATGGTTTATCAAGAGCAAATTATGAAAATCGCTCAAGATTTGGCAGGTTATTCTCTTGGGGATGCAGACTTGTTACGCAGAGCAATGGGAAAGAAGAAAGTATCTGAGATGGTTAAACATCGCAATATTTTTATTGAAGGATCCTTTAAAAAAGGTGTTGATAAAAAAATTGCTAATGATCTTTTTGATCAAATGGTTTTATTCGCTGAGTATTGTTTTAATAAAAGTCATTCCACTGCATATGGAGCAGTTACTTACCAAACTGCTTTTTTAAAAGCACATTATCCAGTAGCCTATATGGCTTCTCTTCTAAGTGTTAATTCTGGTTCAAGCGACAAAATGCAAAGATATATTTCTAATTGTTATTCTATGGGAATAGAAGTTATTTCACCAAGTATTAATTTATCGGGAATTGATTTTACTATAAAAAAGGATCAAATTTTATTTGGATTATCTGCTATTAAAAATCTCGGAGATTCAGCCATAAGAAATATAATAGATAATCGTAATAAACTAGGAGTTTTTAAATCATTTTCTGATTTATGCGATCGTTTACCTTCAAATATTTTAAATAAAAGGAATTTAGAATCTTTAATTCACTGTGGAGCACTTGATGAATTTTCTGAAAATAATAATAGAGCTCAACTATTTTCTGATCTTGAATATGTAATGGAATGGGCATCTTCTCGCAATCGTGATCGTATCTCTGGACAAGGGAATTTATTTGATTCAATTAGTAAAACTGATAACAAAGAATTTTCGTTATCTAAAGGATCTAAAGTTGAAGATTACTCCTTAATTGAAAAACTTAAATTAGAAAAGCAACTTTTAGGTTTTTATTTATCAGATCATCCTTTAAAACATCTTGGAAAGCCAGCTAAACTTGTTTCTCCTATAACCATCTCTCAATTAGAAAACTTACACGACAGAACTAAAGTCTCTTTAATTGGAATGATTCCTGAATTAAAGCAAATTACTACAAGAAAAGGAGACAGAATGGCTATTGTTCAAGTTGAAGATCTTTCTGGAAGTTGCGAGGCAATAGTATTCCCTAAAACATATTGCAGATTATCTGAATTTTTACTTACTGATACCAGACTTTTAGTTTGGGGCACTATTGATAAAAAAAGTGATAAGACTCAATTAATTATTGATGATTGTAGAGAAATTGATAACTTAAAGTTACTAGTTATTGAACTTGATAGTTCCCAAGCCTCAGACATAACAATTCAAAATACAATAAGAGACTGCTTGGTTAAATATAAACCAGAAAGAGATAAATGTGGAATTAAAATTCCAGTATTAGCGGCTGTTAAGAATAATGAATCTATAACCTATGTTAAGTTTGGAGATCAATTTTGTGTTGGAGATATTCTCGGTGTTTCGAAATTACTATCTGATAAATCTTTTAAAGTAAATTTGAAATCTATGATTGCATAAGTCACTTTTTCTCATCAAAGTTTTGAGATGCTGGTTTAAAAGCGGCCTTTGCTCTTTGAATATTCAATGGGATATTTTCTATACCAAAAAAACTTCCTGGTTCTTTATCCCAACTAGCAGATAATATCCCAAAACTTAACCCCCCTAGTCCCAATAAGAAGAATAATGCTGATATTGCTATTGTTGAAGAAGGAGGGATTTCAGCAATATTTCTTGTGATGATTATATAACTTACAACAAATACTGACATTCCCATAATTGTCGGTATCCCAGCAGTAAAAAAGATTCTCCTGGCCATTCTGTCAGCTACATATTTTGGAATACCACTAGATTGTCTGGTTCTTGAGGTTGCTGTTGGAACTTTTTTTTCTATGTTTCTGAAAGCATCTCCTTCAGATATTTTTTTCTTTTTTGTAATATTTTTCTTTTTACCTTGTTTTTTCTTCATTAATAAAAATCATCCTCTGATTCCAATTTTTTTAATAAGATCTTGATAATTTTTGGGGTTCTTATTTTTTATATATGATAATAATCTTTTTCTTTTCCCTATCATTTTTAATAAGCCTTGTCTTGATGCATAATCATGAATATTTCCTTGAAGATGGTCGCTTAATTTTGAAATTCTCTCAGAGAGCATGGCAACTTGAACCTCAACAGATCCAGTATCTGTCGCATGTACTTGATGCGATTCAATAAGTTTTTGTTTTTCAGCTGTATCTAGTGTCATAAAATTTATCTACCTTTAAATATTTTACTACGTTATTGGTCTAAATTACTATTATTTCTGGTCTAAATAATTCATAGCTTCTTTTAATAGGTTTTCAAAAGAAATAGATTCTTTTTCTAAGGTCGAAATACTATTATTTTTAATATCGTGAATAAGTTTTGGGAATAAGTTATTTATTTCTTTCTTAGGGTAATTTAGAGATTGTAGTGTTAAGTCAATATCCTTAAATATTGAATTTAAATTTTTATTATCTTCAAGAAAATTATTATTTTCTAAATTTTCATTATTGTTTTGTTGATTAACAACTTTGGATTTCAATTCAAGGATTATTCGTTCAGTCATTTTTTGCCCAATACCTTGAACAGAACTAATAGATTTTTTGTCATTATTAGATATTGCAGTAATTAATTGATTTAAAGAAAATTTATTTAATAAAGACATCCCGATTTGGGAGCCAATACCTTTAATATTTAAAATTTGAATAAAGAAATCTCTTTGCTCCTTGGATTTAAAACCAAAGAGCATATCAGAATCTTCTTTTTTTATGTGTTTTAGCCAGAGGATTATTTCCTTTTCAGAAATCTTATTTGTATCGATATCAAAAATTACTGATTCTAGGGTCTGAATTTCATAACCTAATCCTTGACAGTTTACTAAAATATAAAATTTATTATTAGCTTGCCATGAACTTACTAATTCTCCCTTTATCCAGCTAATCAATTAACCACCATCCACCTGACATCCAATAAGAGCACCTGCAGTACCTCCTGCTGGGACAGCCCAAAATCTATCTTTGCCTCTAGATGAAGAAAGAGCTATTCCAGCTCCAAGGATTCCTCCTATCACTGATCCCTCACTACAGTCATTGTCATCAATATTTGTGGCCTTTTCTCCTCCACATGGAATTTCAACATCAATTTCGTAATTTCTTACATAACCAGGGCTTGATTTTGTACCGGGAATATATTCTTCTCTATATTCAGTCCTAGTGCATGTTACAGATTTAGGCGTTGATGCTTTTACTTGGAAAAATGGATAAAGACTGAAAAATGCTAATAAGATAAATTTCATTACAAACATGCTTTTCTTTAATTTTAAATCTTTTTTAGTTTTTTGCTAGTAGAAATAATAGTTCCTAACAAAACGAGTACTGCACCAACAATAAAGTTACTATTTATTAGTTCATTGAAGAACAGAATTCCCCATAAAGAGCCAAAAAGTACTTGTAAATAATTTATCCTAGCCGCTTCTGAGGTTGGTAATTTCTTTAATCCAATTGTTAAAAATGTTTGTCCAGCTTGGGTAAACATCCCTATACCGATTATCCAAATTAAATCATTAATATTGGGTGTTACCCAATTGAAAAATACAATTGGTGATAACGTTATTACGGATATTAAAGGAAAGTATTTAATTATTATGAAAATATCTTCTGTTAATGATAGTTTTTTAACAGTTATGTAAGCTAGGGCTGTTGATATAGCACCAAGAAATGCTATTAATAAGGTAAATTTATCAATCTCAACGTTTAAACTCGATAATTGATAGGGATTTAAGATTATTAATATTCCTAACCATCCTGTTATAGATGCAACAATCAGCTTTTTAGTAATCTTTTCATTAATTAGAATTCCTGCAAAAATAGATATGAATAAAGGGTATGTATATTGTATAACAGTAGAAATATTTAAAGGCATATTTTTAATAGCATAAAATATACAAACCAAAGCTATCGTACCTAAAAAGCCCCTTAAAATTAGTAATGGTTTGTTTCTTCCCCAGGGATTTAAATTTTTTTTATTTATTATCAGAGAGGTAATGAACAAGCTTAATAATGATCTAAAAAATACTAATTCATATATAGGTATTCTATTATCAATTTTTTTTACGCAAACAGTCATAAGACTGAAGAAAAAAGATGCAAATATTAAATTTACTTTTTTAAATGAATTATTCTTTTGGTTGAAAAATTCTATAAGCATTACTAAAAATAGTTTTATTGTGAAAATAAGTAGATTCTTTTAAAATTTTGACCTATAACAAAATGATTATTAGGAATTCTTTTTAGAAAAATAAATAAATGGGACCTGCTATACATCCAAGAACTATTCAGGAGGTAAAAGATAAAGCAGATATTGTAGATGTTATTTCTGAACATATCGTACTAAAGAAAAAGGGAAAAGAATTTGTTGGTATATGCCCTTTTCATGATGATAGTAAGCCATCTATGACAGTTTCTCCTGCAAAACAATTTTATTATTGTTTTTCTTGTGGAGCTGGAGGTAACTCTATTAAATTTTTGATGGAGTTTACGCGTAATAACTTTACAGATGTTGTTCTTTCACTTGCAAAAAAGAATGATATTAATGTAATTAATGTTGATGGCCCTCAGCAAGAAATATATAAAAAACAATTATCTAGGAGAGAGGAACTATATAAGATTCTACGCGTAACAAAGGAATGGTTTAAGTCTCAATTAAATAATTCCTTGGGTAAGGAGGCTTATCATTATTTGACTTCTCAACGAAATTTAAATATTAAAAATATTAATGATTTTGAATTAGGTTATGCTCCTAATTCATGGAATGATTTATTCAATTACCTTTCAAAAGTTGAGAAATTTCCTTTAAATTTAATTTTAAGTGCAGGACTTGTTATCTCAAAGGATAATAGTGATATGGTTTACGATCGATTTAGAAATAGATTGATAGTTCCTATTTTTGATATGCAAGGGCGTGTAGTTGCTTTTGGAGGCAGATCTCTTGATGGTCAGGAACCTAAATATTTAAATTCTCCCGAAACTGAAGTTTTTGAGAAAGGTAAAATGTTGTTTGCTTTTGATAAAGCATCCAGCAATATTAGAAAACGAGACAAGGCAGTGGTAGTGGAAGGTTATTTCGATGTTATTTCACTTCATTCAAAAGGAATTACTAATTCTGTCGCTTCTCTTGGAACGGCATTAAACAAATATCAGATTTCACAACTATGTAGATGTACTGATAGTAAAAATATAATAATTAACTTTGATTCTGATAATGCTGGAAGATTAGCTACAAAAAGGGTTATAAACGAAGTTGAAAGTTTATCTCTCCACGATCAAATAAACTTAAAAATCCTGCAATTAAAATCATTTAAAGATCCTGACGAGTACCTTAAAGGAAATACACCAGAAGATTATTTTAATTTAGTAGATAATGCTTCTTTCTGGATTGATTGGGAGATTGATCAGATTTTTGATAATAAAGACTTATCAAAATCTGATATTTTTCAGAACGTTATTTCTTCGTTAGTTAAGTTATTAAGCAAATTTCCTCAATCTGCCACAAGAACTCACTATTTGCAAAAAGTCTCTGAAAGATTAAGTATGGGTCAAGCGAGATTAGCTATTAAATTTGAAGAAGACTTAAGAAAACAAGTTAAAGGGTTTCGTTGGCATGGCAGATCAAAAAAATTTGAACAGCCAAGTGAAGTTAGTCAGCGTGAAAAAAATGAATCAGAGATTATTTTTTACTATTTGCATTGCCCTGAACATAGACTTTTTATTCGTGAAGAATTACTTAAAAGAGAAATTAATATCTTCAATACTGAATACATTCGTCTTATTTGGGAATCTATTTCAATAATAGAAGTAAATAATTTAAGTGCAAATTATTTAGATGATTTGAAAGATCCTAATAATAAACAATTAAATAAGGAATTTATTTCAATTAACTTGATTTCACTATTGCCTGATCATTTAGCTCTTAATGATTTAGAAGTCTCTAACAAAATTAATACTTTTATTAATCCCGATGAATTATTTTTAACCACTTTAAAAAATTCTAAACATAATCTTCTGGGTACTTTGTCTCTTCTTGAAAGATATAAATCATTAAAAAGATGTAGACATCTTATTGAATCCTGGGGTTCTCAAAGACTTAAAACTTTGGAAAACTGTATTTCTATTTTAATCGATAATTCTTCCTTAGAACCTTCAGATTCTAACAAAGAGATTGAAGATGTATTCAAAGACTTAAACTCTGATGCTATAAAATTTCAAGAATTGTATTATTTAGAAAGACAACATATCAATTTTCTTGATAAACAACGTTGTGGAAATTTTTCTTCTAAACAATAAATTTTTTAAGAATTTATAAACAATAAATTTTCAGTACCTCTTTTACTTTTCTTGGCTTGTCCTCCATAACATAAGCCTCTAACTCTTTAGAATAATTTCCAGATATTCGTATTGAGGAATTTAAAGCTTTTAATTTTCCTAAATGAATTTTATCTTCTATATTTTTTATTATCCCTGTGGGTTTATTGTTATTGCATGACTGAACTAGATGTGTCGTCTCATGCCTTAAAGCTCTTCTTATATAAAGATTTGTTTTGTGATTATCATGACCTTCGCCTTCTTTATATCCTCCTAATTTTTTAGCATTTTCAGTGCAAATAACTATTGCTTTATCTTTTCTTTTGTAAAAACCAACAAACTTTTTATCTAAAGCACAAAGAGCTGTATTTTCTTCTATTGAATTATTTGATTTATTAATCAGCTCTATTATCTCCTTATCGATTTTGCTTAAAAATAATATAAATTCCATATTCCATTTTTATATCATTATATTTGGAATTTTTCTAATATCTGTTGTAGATCCAGAACTTAATGAATTTCTATTCATTGCCCATTCTTGTGTTTTTTTTGTAATTGCCCATGTAATTACTTCATTATTAAATTTTTTATTCAAGGAGTCAATTGTTTTCATAAGACGGATTGATTTTTTTGATTCCTCTTGAGATTCGTAATTGATAATTGATTGCTGTAAATATTTGCAATTAGTTAAATCTTGCATTAAAACCCCGGCTTTTGATAATTTATATTCCGGAGTATAAATTTCTTTAGATAATGCAAGTACTGTTTTTAAAATAGTACTTGTATTATCTGTTGCATTTATAAGTTTTTTATAAGCACTTTTTTGATAAGGATGATTTGAATAATGACTAGTTCTTACAAATACAGTAATGGCAGATGATTTTAGGTTTTGACTTCTCATTTTCTCAGACGCTTTTATTGCATAAATTGCTAATGCTTGAGTTAAATCTTCTAATTTTGTGATTGGTTTTCCAAAGCTTCTACTTACTTGAATCTCTTTTTTTGGCTTCTTAATTATTTCTATCGGAAGACATTTATTACCTTTTAATTCCATTTGTAATCTTTTCCCTATAATTCCTAATTTCTTAATTATTTCATCTTCATCCATATCTCTGAATTCTTTTGCATTTTTAATCCCTTTGCTTTGTAACCAATTAGATGTTTGTTTACCAATACCCCATATTTTTTCTACACTAATTTTTCTTAAGTAATCATTATCATTATAGATCTTAGCTAAATCAAATATTCCTGCGGAGGAATCTGTATTCTTAGCTAGATTATTAGCAATTTTTGCTCTTACTTTGTTTTCTGCTATTCCTATTGTTAAAGTTATTCCTAGATTTTGATATATTAAGCACCTTACTTTTCTTGCCCAAGGATTTAAATTCTTATCTTTAGGTCTAAGAATTGAAATAAAGGCTTCATCAATAGAATAAATCTCTATCTCTTCAGAATAGTCCTTTAATAAATTCATTAATCTCTTGCTCATATCACCATAGAGCGAGTAATTGGAACTTAGGACTGCAACTCCTAAGTTATTCAAACTTTCTTTGACTTTAAAATAAGGAATTCCCATTTTTATTTTCAAAGCACGAGCCTCAGGGCTTCTTGCGATAATACATCCATCATTATTAGATAAGATTACTACTGGTTTATTCCTTAAATTGGGGTTAATACTTTGTTCGCACGAGGCGTAGAAATTATTGGCATCTATAAGAGCTATTGCTTCAGTACTTGAGCTTTTACTTTTCATAAGTAACTATGTATTGAATAGATTACAACTCCCCAAATTTGTATATCAATATGATTTCTAAAACTGAAGTCTGGATATTTATGATTTTCTGCTTTTAAATATAATTCATTATTTTTTATGGATAATCTTTTTATAGTAAATTCTCCATCTATCATCGCAATAATAATATTTCCTGGTTTAGCAGTTAGACTCTTATCTACTATTATTAAATCTTTATCTTTAATTCCTGAATTGATCATTGAGTCACCTTTGACTCTAAGAAAAAAAGTACTAAAAGGATTAGATATTAAATGCTCGTTCAAATCAATATTTTCTTCAGTATAGTCATCTGCAGGAGAGGGAAAACCCGCTGAGACCGAATCACTTAATAATGGAATCTTCACCTTTTTAAAAGTTAAATCAGAAGAATACGAAATCCTTGCAATAGTACATATATACTATATACTAAAAAATAAAATTGTGTTTGTTTTAAGAGGTTTATGTATTAATCTTAAATCTTCTGTTTAGGCACGATGGTAAGGCAAATTATTAGAAATAGAAATAGCTCTATAAATTTGTTCGATAAGAATTAATCTTGCAAGTTCATGAGGAAAAGTAAGAGGAGAGAGGCTTAGTAGAAGATTTGATTTATCTTTAATATTGGAAGGGATCCCATCTGCGTCTCCAATAAGAAAATTAATTTTTTTATTTTTAAAATTTAAAAGTAAGGAAGTTAGTTCAATTGAATTAAAGGATTGACCTTCCTCAGTAAGGCAAATAATAATATTATTAACTCGAATATTATCAATATTAAAACTCTTAGATTCATTAATAATAAGATCAGGCATTCTTTTTTTGTATTGATTAATTCCTTCTCTTATCCAATTTTTTTTTATTTTACCAATAGCATTTATTGATAATCTGTTAGTTTGAAGCATAGAAAAAAAGAAAAATTTCTTTATTCATCAAGAAGATAATTAAATTCGTCATATAGTTCTTCCTCTGTCGATAGATTCTCTGATGTATTAGTTTTTCTAGAATTTATATTATGAAAAACGTCCTCACTTTTTTTTAATAATTGATTTGCATCTGATGTCTCATTTATATTATCGGAGTTATCAATTATAGAATAAAAAATTTTAGAAGGGTCTTCAATTTTGGAATCATTGTGGGATTCTTGAAGTTTTTCAATTGAGTTATTTTTGCTAACTAAATTATTATTTTTAATAAAAGTATTGAGTTTACCTAAATTTTTTTTTGATAGACTCATACTATTTAATAAAGATATAAGGTGTACATTTAATTTAAACATATTATTTCTCTTTTGGATGAATTTTAAGAACCATCATCAAAAAAAAAGATTTGGACAACATTGGTTGGTTAATAATCTGATATTAGAGAAAATCAAAGAAGTAGCTGAACTGGAAGAAAAAGATTTTATTCTAGAAATTGGTCCAGGAAGAGGAGCTTTAACATCGAAATTATTAGATTCGAAAATTAGTAGATTACATGCTATCGAGTTAGATAAAGATTTAATTGACGTTTTAAATAATAAATTTAAAAATGATAAAAATTTTTCTCTTCAACAAGGAGATATTCTTTCAACAAATCTTGACTCAATAAATAAAAAAATCACAAAAGTGATCGCAAATATCCCATATAATATTACAGGCCCAATATTGGATATTTTTGTAGGAAGATTAGGAATAATTAGCAAGAATAACTACAATAAAATAATTTTCTTAATGCAAAAGGATGTTGTAGATAGGATCTTAGCTAAGGATGGAAATACAAATGCAGGAGCTCTGAGTGTGCGAATGCAACTCATCTCTAATATAAGAAAAATATGTGATGTACCTCCATCTTCCTTTGACCCACCTCCAAAAGTGTTTTCTTCTTTGGTTGTTTTTGAACCATTGAGACCAGAGATGCGTTTAGATATTAAACTAGAGAAATATTTAGATAAACTTCTTAGGATTTCATTTAATTCAAGAAGAAAAATGATAAGAAATACTCTTAATTCAATACTTTCAGCAGATGAGATAGAGCAATTATCAGAATCATCTCAAATATGCTTTAATTCAAGACCTCAGGATATTTCAATTAATAAATGGATTAAGCTTGCAGAAGCTTGTATTAAAATAACAAATAAGAATCAGTAAAATGTCAAAATTATCTACAACTAAGATTTGTGTTAAATCACCTGCAAAGATAAACCTCCATCTTGAAATCATTGGAAAAAGAGAGGACGGATATCATGAATTAGCGATGATAATGCAGAATATTGATCTATCTGATTATTTAGAATTTGAGAATAATCAAATTGGTGAAATTAAGTTAAATTCTGATAGCAAATATCTAAGTCTAAATGAAGATAACTTAATAATAAAAGCGGCGAATTATATAAAGGACTTATCAAAAAATAGAGAATTAGGAGCTAATATATTTTTAAAAAAGAATATTCCTATCGGTGCTGGTTTAGCTGGTGGTTCTAGTAATGCAGCTGCAACATTAGTTGGACTTAATAAATTATGGAATTTGGACCTTGATTACGAAAATATTTTTTTACTTTCGGCAAAACTAGGATCAGATGTACCTTTTTTTATAGAAGGAGGATGCCAATTTTGTTTTGGAAGGGGAGAAATTCTTGAGAAATACAGTTCTAATTTTGACTTTGGCGTAATTCTTTTAAAAAACCCAAATATTTCAATTTCAACTGTAGATACTTATAAAAAATATAGTCAAGAATTTTGTCCTAAATATTTTATTGAAACTGATAAAACCAAAAAAATCAGAAATGATTTAAGAGTAAACGGATTCAACGATTATAAATTATCAGAACAAAGGATAAATGTAAAAAATGATTTGCAAGTTATTGTTGAGAGAGAAAATAATTCTGTAAAGAAAGCATTATATCTACTTTCAAATTTGCAAAATTGTTTATCATTCTCAATGAGTGGATCTGGTCCAACATGTTTTGCTCTTTTTAAAGATATAAATATAGCTAGTGAGGTTTTTGAACAAAATCATAAAATGTTTAATAATAATGGATTTGAAGCGTGGGTCTGTAAATTAATTAATAGTGGTATTACCTTTTTGTAAAAAAAATTTATTTCTCTTTTAAAAATGAATAATGAACAAACATCAATTAATAAAGTAAATATTGAAACTCAAAATGCCCCTGAAAAAAGTCCCCTAAGTTTTTTAACTGGGTCCTTAACAAGTTTTCTTCTTTGTATATTTTCTTATTTTGTAAGTAATAAAATTGCAATTTACTTTTCACTCCACAAACCATCAAACTCATCTGAAATTGTTCAAAATATATCTTCTAGTATCAATACATTAATTATTGGATTGTCCTTCTTATTAACTTTTTCTTTTGCATTTATAGGATTAGGTCTTTTTATTGTATTTATTCGAAGTTTTTTGATAAAAAAAAATTAAAATCCTAATATTATTGAATAAAACTATTATTCTTTAATGTCTTTACATGACTTAGGCCTTTTAATACTTTTGCTCTCTCCAGGTATGATTTTGTCAATATTACTACTAATAACTTTTGCCGAAGGAGGCTAATTCAACCTTGATGGTATAAATTTATATATATGATGAATTAGGAAATTACTCGTGGCTAGCACTTTATTATTTACTGCTTTAAAAGAAGCAATTGATGAAGAGATGGCAAATGATGTAAACGTTTGCATTATGGGAGAAGATGTAGGTCAATATGGTGGTTCTTATAAGGTCACTAAGGATCTATATGAAAAATACGGAGAATTAAGAGTTTTAGATACACCAATTGCCGAAAATAGTTTCACTGGTATGGCTGTTGGCGCAGCTATGACAGGATTAAGACCAATAGTTGAAGGTATGAATATGGGATTTTTACTATTAGCCTTTAATCAGATTTCCAACAATATGGGTATGCTCAGATATACAAGTGGAGGTAATTATAAAATACCAGCAGTTGTTCGCGGTCCTGGAGGTGTAGGTAGACAACTAGGTGCTGAACATAGTCAAAGATTAGAAGCTTACTTTCACGCAGTTCCTGGGATTAAGATTGTGGCTTGTAGCACTCCTACTAATGCAAAGGGATTAATGAAAGCTGCTATAAGGGACAATAACCCAGTTCTATTTTTTGAACATGTCCTTTTATATAATTTATCTGAGGAACTACCTGACGGAGATTATATCTGTTCTTTAGATCAAGCTGATTTAGTCAAAGAGGGTAAAGATATTACTATATTAACTTATTCAAGAATGAGACATCATTGTTTGAAGGCTATTGAAGATTTAGATAAAAAAAATATTGACGTGGAATTAATTGATTTGATTAGTTTAAAACCTTTTGATATGAAAACAATTTCAAAATCAATCAAAAAAACTAATAATGTAATTATTGTTGAGGAATGTATGAAGACTGGAGGTATTGGAGCTGAATTAATTGCTTTGATTACCGAAGAGTGTTTTGATGATCTTGACACTAGACCTATAAGATTATCTAGTCAGGATATTCCTACTCCTTACAATGGAAATTTAGAAAATTTAACAATAATTCAACCACATCAAATAGTCGAAAAAGTTGAAGAAGTAATCAATGGGAGTATTTAAGAAATGAAAAGAAGGCAAGGTTGGCTTTTTTTTATTATTTTTCTACTCACTTTTTCTATTTATTTATTAATTAATTTCCCACTTCAATTAGGTCTTGATTTAAAAGGAGGTTCTCAACTAACTCTTCAATTGGTTAAAGAAGATGGGAAAGTTACAAAAGAAGAATTAGAGGCTGTCAATGCAGTCTTAGACAAACGTGTGAATAATTTAGGAGTTGCAGAGTCTAATTTGCAAACATTAGGACGTGATCAATTAATTTTGGAGTTACCAGGTGAACAAAACCCTTTGTCTGCCTCAAGGATATTAGGTAAAACTGCTTTATTAGAATTTAGAACGCAAAAAGACAATACAAGTTCTCAATTAAAAAATTTGCAATTGCAGAGATTAAAAATTAATGATTTAATTGAACAATTCAAAATTGGTGATAAACGAAACGAAGAGACTTCTTTACTCCTAATAGACGATCTTACGAAAATTGAAAATGATATAAATTATTCTTCTAATAATCAACAATTATTTGAGAGATTGTTCGAAACTAAAAAATATATAAGTAATGAAATTGCTAATCTATTTAATAAAACTGACTTATCAGGCAAGGATTTAATAAATGCTGGTAGAAGGCAAGAGCAAACTAATAATAATTGGGAGGTCTCATTATCCTTTAGTAATGATGGTGGTAATAAATTTGCTGAAATTACAAAATCTATTGCAGGTACGGATAAACTTTTGTCTATTGTTCTTGATGGAGAATCTATTAGCGAAGCTAGTGTTGGAAGCCAATTCATAAATACTGGTATTACCGGGGGAGCCGCAACGATAAGTGGAAATTTTTCAGCTGAAAACGCCAGGGAATTAGAAGTTCAACTTAAGGGTGGTTCTTTACCTTTACCTATTGAAATTGTTGAAACTAATACTATTGGTCCTTTACTTGGTTCAAAAAATATTGTTAGGAGTCTTTATGCTGCTATTTGCGGATTGATATTTGTGGGAATATTTATGATTTTTAACTATAGAATTCTAGGTTTTGTGTCTGTTATTTCCTTGATTTTTTATGGTTTTTTTAACTTAGCTCTTTATTCTTTAATACCAGTGACATTAACTTTACCTGGAATCGCTGGATTAATTTTAAGTATTGGTATGGCTGTGGATGCAAATGTTTTAATTTTCGAGAGAATTAGAGAGGAACTTATAAATGGAAATACTCTTATAAGATCAATTGATAGTGGGTTTCAAAGAGCTAATTCGTCTATTATCGATGGCCACATTACAACTTTTGTCAGTTGTTTTGTGTTGTTTTTATTAGGAACTAATTTTGTAAAGGGCTTTGCTGCAACACTGGGTACAGGAGTTGTTATAAGTTTATTTACTTCTTTAAATTGTTCCAAAACTATTTTAAGATTTTTAACTACTTATCAATCTTTAAGACAAAAAAATCTTTATTTAAGTAAATCTAATCCCCTCTAATTTTAATTTATTAATTATCTAGTTCATGACATCATTTAGTTTTAATTTAATTAAAAATAAAAATAAAATATATGGATTTTCATCTATTCTTATATTGTTAAGTTTAATAGGAATTTTATATTCAACTTTTAACACGTCATTCAAAAAACCTATTAATCTTGGAATGGACTTTATTGGGGGTAATGAATTAAGAATTGAGAGGAGTTGTAAAGAAGAATGTGAAAATATTTCTCCTGATGCAGTTATTGAAAAACTGAAAACTTTTTCAAATAATAAAAATTTTATTAACAATATTAAATTACAAATTCAAAATAATAATAGTTTAATTTCTATTCGGACCTCTTATTTAACTATTGAAGAATCAAATGATTTGATTTCTAATGTTGATAAAATTTTAGGTCCTTTAAATTATGAAAGTAAAAACACTAGAATAATAGGTCCTAAACTTGGCAAAAAACTTCTTACAAATTGTGCCACCTCCTTATTAGTTTCTTTATTTGCAATATCTTTATATATCTCTATAAGATTTGATAAGAAATATGCATTGTTTGCTTTACTGGCTTTATTCCATGATTTACTTATTGTTTTTGGTATTTTTTCTTGGTTAGGGGTCCTATTTTCTATTGAGGTAAATAGTTTGTTTGCCGTTTCTTTATTAACAATAGCTGGCTATTCGGTAAATGATACGGTTGTCATTTTTGATAGGATTAGAGAAAATTTAAAGAAGAATTCAGATAATTATAATAAAACAATCCAAATTTCTGTTAATGAATCTTTTAGAAGAACTTTTTTTACTAGTATTACAACATTAATACCTCTACTAACACTAATAATTTTTGGTTCATATTCACTATTTTGGTTTTCTGTATCTTTGACACTCGGAATTTTAATTGGTAGTTACTCAAGTATATTACTAGCACCCTCATTTCTAATTAAAGATTAAAATAAGGGAGTAATTTAATGAAAATAAATTACTATTTAATTCTTCTATTTTCCCTAGTATTAATTGATTTATCTACAGAATTAAGAATTCTAATAGATCATTTTACCTTTAATTCCTTATATTTTGCATTGTCTAAACATCCTCTTTCCTTCTTTATACTTTTTTCTTATCCATATTTGTATAAGAAATTAACTAAATAAAAGTAATTAATTATCATTAATTAGCTCTTTTATTAATACTTGTGTTACCACTACAATTGGCAAAGATAATACTAATCCTAAAGGACCAAAGATGAAAGTAAATCCAAATTGAGATATTAATGTTAGTCCAGGAAGTAAATTTGTTTTCTTCTTTAAAATTGAAGGCATTATTATATAACTCTCTATATTTTGAATGATGATATATGCCCCAAAAACAGCTACTGGTTTCCAAAAGTTATCTAAAAGTGCGATTGAGATTGGGAATATTCCACTTAAAACTGGTCCGATGTTAGGAATTATGTTTAAGATCATTGCTATAATTGCATTCGATACTACATATTTAACATCTAAAATTGATAAAACTATTAAAGATAATAAACCTACTGATATTGAACTTATCACTATAGAAAAAGTCCAATTTGTTAATGCAATATTACACTTATTTAATATAATCCTGAATTTATTTCGATAAACTTTTGGAACTATAAGGAGTACGCCCTCTTTATAAGCTTTTGGTTCAATGGATATCATAAAACTTACAACTAATACAAAGATTACTCTTATAAATCCAGATCCGAGGTTTCCGGCTAAATTAATTATATTTATAAAACTTTCTTGAATTGCTTTGGCAATAGTAGCGCCATCTGGAATAGGAACTACATCATTAATAAGGTCGTATATATTTACTATCCTCTCAGATTCTTTACCATAAAGTAAATCGTTAAATTTATTTTGGTTAGAGTTGATCAATTCATTAACTCTTGATAATCCATTTGGAATATCTATTAATATTTCATTGAATTCTCTTATGAAAGGCGGTAAAACAATGATAGAAATAGTAAACATGATGAATGTAATTCCTAATACAACAATCAATAAGGAAAAAAATCTTGGTAATTTTAAAATGATTTGTATTTGATTACATAAATTACTTACTACATTTGATATTACTAACGAACAAATTATTAAAAGCACGAAATCTCTCAAGGTCCATACTATTAAAAAGCTTATAATTACAACAGAAAATTTAAAATAGAAGGAACGATTCAATTTTATAATCTGTTTACTTCTTCTCAGAGTATCCTAATCCATTTGATTTGGCATAACTATTAGCAAATCTCATAAATCTATCAAAATCAGATTTAGTTTTCCAAATGTAGGTTCCCTCTAAAAACATTGGCTCACCATCAACAAATTTCACTTTAACTTCTCTTGTCAAAATTTCCCCTTCGGAATCAATCATTCTCATTCCTGTAATTTCACCATCTGCAACTGAAGATAATGCTTGAGGTTTTTCGAATATAAATATTGCTTGTCCAGTAGTACCATCATTACCTCTTGTTAATCTAATTTCTGGAACAACTGGTTCATCAGTTCCTTCATAAAATTGAATTTTTGCTAAGTTATTTTCTGCCATAATAATTTAAAAGTTAATTTTATATTTTAGATAATAAAAGCAAATTTCGTTAAAATTTAAGATTTCATATATTCTTTTATTAATCTCAATGTTGTTTGATCGTCAAAGATATCTGTCATATCTAATGTTTTAATATTATTGTTCCCTGTTTTTTCATATTCATAGCACTTATCATAATATCCTAAAACAGACTTGCAAACCGATTGCCAATCTTTATTTTTAATTGACTCGATTGCAATTGTTGTTCTTTGTGGACCTAATCTTTTCTTTATTCTTAAAATAGCTTCTATAAGATCTTTTTCTTCAAAAATACTATATGTTTTAATTAATTCCTTTAAACGATTTGATTCACTTTTTTTTATTTCAATTCTTTCTGCTGTTTTCATTTGACTAAAAAACTCATGAGGTATTTTACATTTTCCAATATTCGCACTTTCAGCTTCAACGAATATTTTCTTATTTTTTATAAAACCTTTTAATTCCTCTGCGAGCATATTTTCAAATTGTTCATTTGAAGGTTGTGCTGTCATACCGAGTCCACCAAAAGTGCTGCCTCTATGGTTAGCTAGCCCTTCTAAATCAATAATCTGATAATTATTTTCACGAAGTAATTTTAATATTTTAGTTTTACCAGTTCCAGTTTTTCCACCTATAACAACTACTTTCCATTCTTTACTAAAGCTATCTAAAGTCCATTTTCTGTAGCTTTTATAGCCATTATTTAACGTAACATTTCTATGATTGTATTTTTCTAAAAGCCAGGATATACTTTGAGATCTCATTCCGCCCCTGGCACAGTAGATTTTTAAAGTGGGATCATTAAATTGTGAATTATGACTTTTCAATTTATAATCATTTATAACTTCAAATAACTTATTAATAATATTTTCAATTTTTATGGCTAAAAATTCCAAACCTCTTATTACTGCTTTTTCTCTTCCATATTTTTTATATACAATTCCTACTATTGATCTCTCTTCATTATCAAATAACGGAATATTTATAGAATTTGGCATATGTCCTTTATAATATTCTCCTGGACTCCTAACATCAATAAGTGGGCCGTTGAACTGCCTAAATTGCTCTAGTTCTTCTTTTCTGGAGTTCATAGATAGTTTTAAAATTAGATGGAATTATTAGAAATGACAAACAAAGATCAAGAAGATTATTATAAGAATACATTAAACTTAGTTAATATTTTTGTTAAATCAAATCAACGAAAAAGAATAAATTTATTATCTGATATTGAATCTGATGTCGAAAACATATTTTTTATTGGGAAAAAAATATTTGATAATTTTGATCAGAAAGGAGATGATTGGGCTGCTGGTTGGTTACTACAAGTATTAAAAAAACATAAACCAATTTTTTTTAATGATAAAAAATACAATAATTGGTTTTTTACTTCTTCAGATGAAAATATTAACTATGAAGAACTACAGTTGAGGTTATTAGAGCAAAACTTTGAGGATGCTGATAGATTAACTAGTTCATATTTAAGAAAACTAGCTGGGAAGCTTGCAGAAAAACGTGGTTATGTTTTTTATAGTGAGGTCAATAATATGTCAGGCACTGATCTTCAAACGATAGATAGATTATGGACTATTTATTCAAATGGCAGGTTTGGTTTTTCTATACAAGCTAAACTTCTTAAGTCAGTTGGAAAAAAATATGAATTGTTATGGCCAAAGATAGGATGGAAAAAAGATGGATATTGGACTAGATATCCAAGTTCATTTAGTTGGTCATTAGAAGCTCCTGAAGGACACATGCCATTAATCAATCAACTTAGGGGAGTAAGACTTATGGATTCTATTCTCAGACATCCAGCAATTTCATTGAGGCATAATAATATTCTTTGATCTAGAGCTATTTGATAAGTTAAGATATTTTTAATATAGATATAAAGTTATGTCCTTTTTTCAGGGCAAAATTCTTTTAAATTTTATTATTGATATTCTTAACAGACCAGCAATTAACTGGTCTAATTTTGAATTAAATTCTTCTCTACAATTAAATGATTTTGTTGATTTATTGTTAGAACCGTTAAATACTTCTCAATACAGTTACAACATAAAATTAGGTTTACATGAAGCACTTACAAATGCCGTTACGCATGGCAATAAACTAGATCCTAATAAATCAGTTAGAGTTCGAAGAATTATTACTCCTAACTGGTGTGTATGGCAAATTCAAGATCAAGGTAATGGTTTAGAAATAAAAAAAAGATTATATAAATTACCTGAAAAACTTACTTCATTAAATGGGAGGGGTCTTTACATAATAAACGAGTGTTTTGATGATATTAGATGGAGTAATAAGGGTAATCGGCTCCAATTAGCCTTAAAAAGATGAATGTTTACTTGGACATGGTTTATCTATATTAATTCCTTTTAACCATTTTATACTTTCTTCCAAGTAATTTATAGTATCTTCCTCATTCTCTGAAATTAGTAATTGGCATAATGCTGCTGATATAAGTTCTGCGGATCTATTTAATTTTTTCCCCTTTAATTTGTGCCAATCTAGGTGATCAATTTTTAGCTTACTATTCAGTTTTTGAGCAAGTTGAATAGTATCTTCATCTGAATTATTCATAATAGTTATTTATTTTTTTTTCATTTTATAGCAGACCATACTTTAGTCATGAAAAATGAATTTGATTTTATGTTATTAAAACCTATATCCTTTATTTTAGAAGTTAAATCTTCTTTGATGTAATCACAATAAAAGGGCTCATGGAATGATTTATAAAAATTTTCCATTATCTGGATAAAATCAGGTGAATCATTCTCTTGTATTGAATCAGCAAGAATTAATATTCCATGTGGTTCAAGTACTCTAAAGAATTCTTTTAAGACATTTTCTCTTACTGTTCTAGGTAATTCATGGAATAAATAAACACATGTAATTCCTTGAATACTATTATCTTCAAATGGTAAATTTTCCGCATTCCCTTTAATTAATTCTATTAAATCACCATTTAAATTTGAAATAAATCTGCTAGCTTCTTTTAAGTATGATCCAGACAAATCAAGTCCTATAATTTTTTCATTAGGGAATGCACCTCTTAGCTGTTTAAGTGTTCTACCAGAACCTGTAGCAACATCAAGGATTTTTAATGAACTTTTCTTTCTACTACTAAAATTATTTAAACCTTCCTTAAGGGGTTTAATTATTCTTCTTCTCATGGCATCGGCACTTCCATTAAAAAGAATTTCTACTTGTAAATCATAAATACTCGCCGAAAAATCAGACAGATAACCATCTGTCTGATGGTGAAAATTTCTTAAGTAATACTTTGGGTAGTTTTCATTTTCTATGTTTTTAGGAAGATCTTTATAATTTTGTTTTCTTCTTCTGTCCCATGTGTTTGGCATGTCCAGCCAAATTTTTGGATATTGGGTTAAATATCTCAGCCAAGGTTCATCAAATAATAATTTCTGAGGATATATATTTTTTTCCGCATCATTCCAATCCTCCTCTCTAAGACGATCCATTGAATTTTGGATATCGACCAAGAGTTTTCTATCTATATTAAAATCACCAAGCTTATTATCCGGGAGTACGAAATTCATGATCCTTGTGCTTAATTCTTTATGAGCTAATCCAGCGATACTTTTTCCTTGTTGAAGTGTTTTATATGCAATTTTTGAAAATCGTTCTTTTACCATTTTTTATTTTTACTTAACTATATTCCAACAAAAAAAAAATCAATCTGAGAATTATTTGTGATAATTCTCAAAAAGATTTTTAAAATTTGTAAATTTTTACTCTGACTTATGCGTCATAGTACATAAAAAATTCATGAGGGTGGGGCCTCTGCCTTAATTGTTGAACCTCTTCGTACTTTATATCAATAAAATTATCAATGAAATCCTCTGTGAACACTCCTCCAGCTAACAAATAATCTTTATCTGCTTTAAGTGCATTTAGTGAATCGTTAAGAGATGATGGAACTGTATCTATTTTTGATAGCTCCTCTGCTGGTAATTCAAATAAGTCAACGTCAACTCCATCACCAGGATCAATTTGATTCTTGATCCCATCAATACCAGCTAACATCATTACAGAAAATGCTAGATAAGGGTTAGCTAGTGCGTCACCTGATCTAAATTCTAATCTTTTAGCTTTTGGACTAGGACCAGTTAAAGGAATTCTTACAGCTGCTGATCTATTACCCTCTGAGTAAACAAGGTTGACCGGAGCTTCAAAACCTGGAACTAATCTTTTATAGCTATTAGTTGTTGGATTAGTAAATGCTAGGAATGATGGAGCATGTTTTAATATCCCTCCGATATACCACCTTGCGGTCTGAGATAGATTTGCATATGATCCTTCGCCATAAAATAGAGGTTGACCACTTTTCCATAAACTTTGATGAACATGCATGCCTGTTCCATTATCGTTAAATACTGGTTTAGGCATAAATGTCGCTGTTTTCCCGTATTTTTTAGCTACGTTTCTTACAACATATTTGTATGTCATAACGCTATCAGCAGAGTTAATTAAGGAATCAAATTTCATTCCAAGTTCATGTTGACCAGCTCCAGCCACTTCATGATGATGCTTCTCAGTTGGAATACCTAATTCACCCATTAGCAATAACATTTCAGATCTTATGTCTTGAGCGGTGTCATTAGGAGCAACTGGGAAGTAGCCCTCTTTGTATTGAATTTTATAACCTAAGTTTCCACCTTCTTCTGTTCGTCCGGTATTCCAGGGAGCTTCAATAGTATCTACACTATAAAAACAACCACCTTCTTTAGAGTCATATCTAACATCATCAAATAAAAAGAATTCTGGCTCTGGTCCAAAGAATGCAGTATCTGCTATGCCTGTGGAATCTAAATATTTTAAAGCCTTTTGAGCTAATGATCTTGGGCACCTATCGTAGGGTTCTCCACTTCGCGGCTCTTGAATAGAGCAAATCATGCTTAATGTTTTATGTTTATAAAAAGGATCGATCCATGCGGTACTTGAATCTGGAACCATAGACATGTCAGATGCGTTAATCGCTTTCCAACCTCTAATAGAAGATCCATCAAAGGCTAAACCTTCAGTGAATGATTCTTCTTCTATCATGTCAGATGTCAAGGTTAGATGTTGCCATTTACCATGAATGTCAGTGAACTTTAAATCGATGAGTTCAATTCCTTCATCCTTAATCTGACTTAAAACATCTTGGGGAGACTTGGCCATTTCTTTATTTATACCTTCAATAAAATTAATAACTTGACGAATCTAATTATGTATCAAAGGTAACTTTTTTCAACACTTGCTAAGTTCTTTGAGTATTTCAAGTTATATGTTTACTATTTGTTAACTAAAATATTTAAATTGGATGAATTTCTTTAAACATTCTTCGCTTTAGTAGTGAAATTAGTTTAATTTAAAAGTAATGCTTTAGAAGGTTTTGACCGAAACAAAACTCATTTCAACCTTAAATGAAGAGAATCTACCTAATCTTGATAAAACTTTTGTTCCTTCAAGACTTTTATTAGGGCCTGGTCCTTCAAATGCTCATCCCGAAGTCCTTAAGGCTTTAGCACTTAATCCAATAGGTCATTTAGATGAGGCATATTTAGAGTTAATGTCCGACGTACAAAAATTACTTAGATATACATGGCAGTGTAATAATCGAATAACTCTACCCATGAGTGGTACAGGTAGTGCAGCTATGGAAGCATCTATTGCTAATTTTATAGAACCTGGCGAAAAAATTCTAATCGCAAAAAAAGGATATTTTGGGGATCGTTTGGTTGATATGGCATCGAGATATAAAGCAAACGTATCAGTAATTGAAAAACAATGGGGAGAAGCTTTTACTTTTGAAGAATTAAAATATGAAATAGAAACTAATAAACCATCAATTTTTGCTATTGTTCACGCTGAGACATCAACTGGGGTATTACAACCTCTCGAAGGGATAGGTGATTTATGCAGAAAGAATAATTGTTTGTTTTTAGTTGATGCTGTCACATCATTAGGTGCTTTAGAACTTTTTATTGATGATTGGAAGATTGATATTGCTTATAGTTGTAGTCAAAAAGGTCTAAGCTGCCCCCCTGGACTAAGTCCTTTAACAATGAACAAACGTGCCGAAGATAAGCTTAGTGCAAGAACCTCTAAAGTTCCAAATTGGTACTTAGATTTATCGTTATTGAATAAATATTGGGGATCTGATCGTGTTTACCATCATACGGCTCCAGTGAATATGAATTTTGCAATAAGAGAGGGTTTGCGTTTAATCGCTAATGAAGGCTTAGAAGATATTTGGAGAAGACATAACTCTAATGCAATTAAATTATGGCAAGGATTAGAGACTCTAGGTATGGAGTTACATGTTTCTGATGAATTTAGATTACCTACTTTGACAACAGTGAAAATTCCTACTGCAATAGATGGAGACGCATTTAGAAATCATCTTTTGAATAATTTTGGTATCGAAATAGGAAATGGACTAGGTTCTTTGTCTGGGAAGGTTTGGCGTATTGGATTAATGGGTTTTAACTCTAGAGAAGAGAATGTTGATCTTTTATTAAATTTATTTGATACAGAATTAAAGAAATTTTCTATTTTTGATTCCTCATCTTTTTGAACCATAACTGTATTTTAGTTTTACAATCCTGATTTAAAATCCCTCCTACCACTTTCATTTTATGATGTGCACTTTCATGCTTCGATAAATCAATCGTTCCTCCGAATCCGCCTCTTTTATCATCCTCTGCACCATATATCACTTCACCCATTCTTGCTTGAACTAATGCAGCAGCACACATTGTGCAAGGCTCTAAATTTACAATTATGCTGCATTCATTAAATCGCCAATCATTTTTAATCCATGAAGCTTGTTTGAGTGCTATTAATTCTGCATGACCTAATGGGTCATTGTTAATTTCTCGTTTATTGCTTCCTCTGCCAATACATCTTCCTTTCTCATCTATTATTACTGCTGTGATTGGTAATTCAACCTTACCTACTTCCTCTGATCTTCGTAAAATGAATTTCATCCATTTAAGATAATCTAAGTGTTTAATTTTTTTATGCTGGTTTATTATTATCTTGTTCATTTTATCAATTACTTATCTTTTTTATAAACATTATAAATAACTTAATTAATAATTATTTTCAAGAATGACTTCAGATTCAATTAATAATCAAAAAAATCTATTTCCGAAATCTTCTGGAAGTAACGAAAGTTTGCTTATACTTCTCAAAAGAACTTCGGAAATAATATGCAAATGGTTCTCAGATGCAGACAAATTAGGTCCTATACCCATCGATAGAAACTTTGAATGTTCAGTTCCAGGAGAATATGGGAAGTCTGTAAATGTTTTATTCTCTGAGATTGAAAGTCTTATTTATAGTTCTTTTAATCCAGTACATCCTGGTTCCCTTGCGCATTTAGACCCTCCACCATTAATTATCTCTATTTTGGGAGATTTAATTGCTGCAGGCATAAATAATAATCTCCTTGCAAATGAATTATCACCAAGTGTTTCTCATCTTGAGGAATCAATTTGTAAATGGTTTTCAATAAAACTAGGTTTTACCGATTTAGCAGGTGGCGTTGCAGCAAGCGGCGGAACCTTAAGTAATTTAAATGCTTTAGTCGCAGCAAGAAATTATGCCGGACTTGAAACTGATCCAAAAGCAGTTTATTTAATTAGCGAAGATGCTCATTCATCATTTGAAAAATGTACTCGAATTATGGGTCTTGAAAATAATAATTTAATCAAAGTCAAAACAGATAAAGATGGTTGTATGGATTTGATTGAGCTTAAAAAGTCTATTGATGAATGCTCTATTAAAGGTAAAAGAATATTCGCTATTGTTGCTACTCTTGGGACAACAGTACGTGGAGCAATAGACCCAATCGATAACATTGGAAAAATTTGTAATGAAAAAAATATTTGGCTACATATTGATGGATCCATAGGGGGGATTTTTTCAATAACTAATTTAAAGATTAATGGAATTATTAATGTTAATCTTGCTAATTCAATAACTATTAATCCACAGAAAATACTTGGTATTACAAAAACTTCATCTCTGCTAATAGTCTCAAATGTTGAAATTCTTAAAAATACATTTTCTACAGGGTTACCTTATGTTTCTAATGAAAATAACTTATTTAATAGAGGTGAACTAGGAATACAAGGTTCTAGACCTGCCGAAATTATCAAACTATGGTTAGGGTTGCGATTTCTGGGGATGCGAGGAATAGAGGATGTCTTAAATTCATCTATTAAGAGAAGAATATTTTTCGAAAATAATTTAGATTCAGACAAATATGATTTATATTCAGGTCCCTTGCATATAATTTCCTTTATACCTAAGGGTATGAATAAAAACGAATCAGATTTATGGACTTTAAGTAAAAAAATAAATCTTATTAAAAAGAACTTTATGATTTCTAGACCTCTATTTAAAAATAGATATTATTTAAGAGCGGTTTTTGGGAATTACAATACAAGTGAATCTCATATAAATGATCTTTTGAAATTACTAAATTAATTCTTATGAAAATTAGTAGATCAAAATTAATAGCAGTCATAACGGGTTTTATTTCAATATTAATTTGCATTTTATATCTACTTTTAATTACTGTTTTTGACTTTAGATCTTTCTTAAATGATCAAATAACTAGTCATTCTGCAAATATGGCGGTAATTTTCTTTGAGATTTTGCATCCTCGTTAATTCTTATATTATTTATTGCTTCTTTAATAAAACTATTTAAGATATCTTCTCTTTTATTTAATTTGTAAATATCCTCAATTACTTCTTGAATCCCACCATCTCCCCAATTTTTTCCATTATTAAAATATTTTTTTATTGATAATCCTACAATTTTTATTAACCAACAAGATGTTATAGAGTGTAATGATTTAGAAATAAATACAGTTGTAAAATTAGAAGCTAATGCGTTTGTAATAAGACTAAGTCCACCTTTCAAAATGCCAAGTTTGGCTAGAGTTGTTAATAATGATTTAGATAATTCGACTGCTTCTTTTTTTGTTATTTTGAAATCATATATTTTCGAAATTTCAAGGATCATTTGAACGTTTACAGATGTTGTTGTTATAAAATCTACAATCGGCAGAGGATTAACCAGTATTACTCCTCCGGTAATCAAAGTATATTTATTTATTACTTTATTAGCACTTAAATTTCTTTGCTCAGATATTACATTTTTGCTGATTAGTCCTAATTTATTACATCTAAAAAGTATATTATCAGCTAGTAATTCTTCTCCGTTAGCATCAAGTGTTTGTATTATCTCTTTAAATAGATTACTTACATCAGAGGTTGTTTTATATGAGTCTATTAAATTGTTTGAGAAGACATTTGATAAAGCAATCGTCTCTATAACTGATAGTTTAATGAATTTTGAAGATGTAATTGAAATAATGTTTTCTCTAATAATTTTATTTTGTTTTTCTGATCTTAAGTCGCATTTATTTAAAACAATAATTATTTTCTTCTTCAATTTTAGTAATTCTTTAATTAGATAGAGTTCATATTTATTGATATCTTGATCAATTACAAAAAGAATAAGATCCGATTTTGATGCCTCCATTATTGTGGAATTCTCTCTTTCTTGGCCTTCTTTAGAAGCTTCAAATAACCCAGGAGTATCAATTATATTTATATTTCTTTTTAGGATTGGAATTCTGATTTTATAACTTGTTATATCTTTTGTAGTACCAATTGTTGGGGAAATCCTACCAATTAAATTTTTCAAGAGTGCTCTTGCTATGGATGTTTTTCCAGAGGATCCCGCACCAAATAATGTTACATTATAGTCTCCGTATTTGAATTGTTTCTCAAGCTTTAATTTTTCATATTTCAATAAATCTCCATATATTTTATTAGATATTTTTTTATTAATTTTATCTATTGCTTCAAGACTATTTTTTGCAGCTCCATATTTATTTCTAAAAGAAAAACTATTTTGTTGCTTAAAAATTATTTTATAAGCAATCTTTTTGAATAATCGTTTGTTTTTAGAATATAAAAATAGAATAATAATAACAATGATTAAAATAGAATAAAAATTTAAAATATTTCTAAATAGCGTCAATAACAGATAAAGAAATAATAAAATTAATAAATATCTATAGTTCTTAATAAAAAATTGGTACATTATTATCGTTTATTTTTAATAAGTCCATATATAATGAATATGAAACCAATATTTATAGAAATATCAGCAATATTAAATACAGGAAAATCTATAAAGTTTAAATTAATAAAATCTATAACGTAACCTTTTGTTATTCTATCAATTCCGTTTCCTAATGTACCTGCCAAAATAAAACTATAACTGAATAAATCTAACTTAGTTAAATTCTTTTTATATAAAATAAAATATATAAGTAATAAAGTTATTGTCATACTTATTGTGGAAAGAAAAATTCTACTGCCACTTAAAATATTAAATGCTGCTCCATAATTTTTTACGTAATCAATACTTAAAAATAAAAGGTCATTTTTTATTAATGATGTATGATTTATTTTAATAATATATTTTGTTAATTGATCACATAAGATAACAAAAATGGATAATAAAATATAATAAAATCTATTTTTTTTTATATTTAACATCATCTTAGATATCTCTTATTATTGAAGATTTTAAATAGTAGAGTAATTGGTGCGAGCATTAATAAATGATATCCAAAGTTTCCTAATGAATATTTTGAAATATTATATAAAAGTATTTCTAATTGTTTAAAATATAAAAATAGAATGCAGTTATAAATTATTCCTATAAGATGCATACTACTTATTCCTAATATTCCGTATTTTAAAAGGTCAAAATATTTCATCATTTGATTTCTCTTATTTAAATTATCTATTATTTTGATTAATGGATACATTCCTAATAAGTAACCAAAATTTGGAGTTAATAAGTATCCTAATGAACCTCCCTGGTAAAATACTGGAATAAAAAACAAGCCAATTATTAAATAAATACTAAATGCTCTTATTACTATTTTACTGTTAAATATTAAAGTAATTATTACGATTGAGGGTAATTGCCATGTGATAGGTATCTCTAATATCTTATTAAGTTTATTAGTAAAAGGTATAGAGAAAAAAACAGGAATAAATGTAGAAATTATAATTATTTGTAGACTTATTAATACTTCAATAAGTTTATTTAGATTGCGCATTTACTAATAAGGATTTACAAACTTCTTAGAGCAACAATTGGATCTAATTGTGAGGCTCTTTTTGCTGGTAAAACTCCAAAGATTAATCCTATTGAACCTGAAATAATCATTGTTGATAACGTTGTTGTTATTCCCACTGAAGCTGGTAAAGGAGTTATTAATCCAAGTAGAAATACCCCTGTCAAACCGGTTGTTGTTCCAACCAACCCACCAATAGTAGATAAAATTAAAGCCTCAAATAAAAATTGTATAAGAATATCAGATTGTTTCGCTCCTATTGCTTTCCTTAATCCAATCTCCTCTGTTCTTTCACTTACAGAAACAAGCATTATATTCATTATTCCTATACCTCCAACAATAAGAGAGACAGCACCTATACCTGCCAATAAAAATGTAAGACCACTTGTAATATTTGTTACGATATTCAATGCATCTTCTTGGGATCTAACTGCAAAATCATCGTCTCTTACGATGTTATGTCTTTGACGCAATAAATTTGTAATTTGGAACTTTGCCGCTCTAGTTTTGTTTTTATTAACAGCTTCTACACTTATAAAACTTAAACTGATTCCATAAGTAGGATCTTTACCACTTATTCTATTAACCATTGTAGTAAGAGGTATATATGCATTTTTATCTTGATTGCTACCAAAAACAGCCCCTTTAGGTTTTAAAATTCCAATTATTTCATAGGTGTGATCTTTAATTCTTATTTTTTCTCCAATTACAGTATTACCTTTAAAAAAGTCTTCTTTTAAATCAGGTCCAATTACAACAAAACTTCTAGCTGAATTTACGTCAGATTGGGAGATAAATCTTCCTTCATCTACCTCGAAACTCCTTACGTCAAGAAATTCAGGAGTAACCCCAGCAATTGAAATATTTAAGCTTTTTGAATTTGATTGAACAATTTCATTAGCAGAGATTTGTGGTGCGACTTTTTTTACACTCGGGACTTGATTGTTAATTGCAATTGCATCTTCTAAAACAAGATTTTTTGGAAATGATATACCTCTTCTTCTAGTATCGTTATTTCCTGGAACAATAAATAAAACATTTGCACCTAAATTACTTAATTGATTTTTGGCAAGTGTTTGAGCTCCTCTCCCTAATCCTACAAGTGTTATTACTGATGCATTTCCTATTATTATTCCAAGCATAGTAAGAGAACTTCTTAATTTGTTTGAAACTAAAGTCTTACCAGCCATATTAAAAGCTTCTTTTAGAGATATATTCCTAGACATACTTATATTTATCTTGTGCCTCCTCATCGTCTTCTATCTGGCCCATATAAACAACTCCTTCATTGAGTTGTAAGGTTATTAAGTCACCGTTTGATGCAAGGTTGTCAATAGCAGGTAAATTACAAATAGTGGATACTTTAATATTATTTTTTTTGAATATTTTATAGCATTCATCTATATTTTCATCGGTAACTATTCCAGTAATTTCCTTAGTGTAAGGTAAATGCATTAAAGTATTTTTTGGTACAAATAAAATTTCACCTGTAGATATTAATGATAAATCAAGATTAGTCTTTATATTTCTTGCCTTGCCTGTAACACCCACCTCACCTATTGATATTCCTCGAGTTAGAACTTTTCTTACTAAGCCAACTTTTATTAGATCAGTAGAACCACTTATGCCTGTTAGCGTCCCGGCAGTCTGAACTACCAGGTCTCCTTGTTTCAGAATCCCTATTTCTTGAGCTATTTGCATTGCAATACTAAATGTTTTTGCAGTTCTATCATCATTTTTGACTAATAAAGGAGTCACTCCCCATACTAATTGCAATCTTCTCGCAACACTTCTCTCTGTCGTGGTTGCAAGAATAGGAGTAGGAGGTCTGAATTTACTTACATTACGTGCTGTTGAACCTGATTTTGTTAAAGGAATTATTGCACCAGCATCTAGTTGTCTAGCAATGTTGCTGACCGCGGCGCTTATCGCATTTGGAATAGTACTTGGGAGGTGACTCTCAATTGCTTTTAATGGATAATCACGTTCAATTCTTCTAGCAATTGTCGCCATGGTTTCAACGGCTTCTACTGGATAATCACCCACAGCTGTTTCATTTGAAAGCATTACGGCATCTGTACCATCAAGAATTGCATTAGCCACATCACTTACTTCAGCGCGCGTTGGCCTGGGATTTGACGCCATGGAGTCAAGCATTTGTGTGGCGGTAATAATGGGGATTCCTAATGTATTTGCTTTTCTTATTAATTCTTTTTGTAAAAGAGGAACTTCCTCTGCTGGCATTTCAACTCCTAAGTCTCCACGAGCAACCATAACTCCATCGCACAAAGGTAATATTGAATCTATTTGATCAATTGCTTCAAATTTTTCAATTTTTGCTACTACAGGAATTGAATATCCATTGTTATTAATTATATTTTTTATTTCATTAATATCTGATGGATTTCTTACAAAGCTCAGAGCTATCCAATCAACACCAGAAGTTAATCCAAATTTCAGATCCTCTATATCTTTATCAGTTAATGCTTTAACAGATAATTGTACATCTGGAAAATTTACTCCTTTATTGTTAGAGAGAACTCCACCAACTGTTACTTTACATTCTAGCAAATTATTTCCAACATCAACCTTCTCAACAATCATTTCAATTTTTCCATCATCTAACAATATTCTTTTACCTGAAGTAACTTCTTGGGCAAGTTTGTTATATGTGACATTAGCAATAATTTTTGTACAATCAACATTATTAGAAGTAAGCGAGAATTTATCTCCTTTTTTTACTCTTACAGGACCATCTTTAAATCTTCCTAATCTTATTTTTGGACCCTGAAGGTCCTGAAGTATCCCGATATCTAGTTCAAGCTTTTTAGAGACTTTTCTTATGGTTTTAATTCTTTCTGCATGATCTTTATGATCGCCATGAGAAAAATTTAATCGAAATGTTGTAACTCCAGCTTTTATAAGATCAGTAATAATTTCTTCAGTTTGAGTAGCCGGACCAATTGTTGCTACAATCTTTGTTCTTCTTTTTAAATCAATATTCGACATATATAAATAATATTGCTAGATATAAGTAAATTTAACATACATAAAGTTAGTTATTTAATCTATGGATTTTAAAACTTATCAGAAACAAGCTCGCTTAACAGCCCAATATCCAAATTTAGGCTCAAACAATATATATCCAACACTAGGATTGGTTGGCGAAGCTGGTGAAGTTGCAGAAAAAGTTAAAAAAGTAATTAGAGACAAAAAAGGTATATTTGATGATGAATCTAAAAAAGGGATAAAAAAAGAATTAGGTGATGTTTTATGGTATTTATCTAATCTTTGCAACGAATTCGATTTCAAATTGGAAGAAGTTGCTTTACAAAATTTAGATAAATTGAAATTAAGAGCGGCTAAGGGTAAGATTTCTGGTTCAGGAGATGATCGTTAAATTTAACCATAACCTAAGCTGGCATATTGAAGATTAGTAATAAGGTTTTGGATAACATTAAGTAGTAGAAAAGCTAACAATGATGAAATATCAAATCCACCAATTGGAGGAATTATTCCTCTAAATATATTCAAATATGGATCTGTTATTGACGTTAATGCTGATAATATTCCATTGCTCCAATCTATTCCAGGAAACCATGTAAGTAAAATCCTAATAATCAATATAAATGAATAGATTGATAAAGTTTGCCCTAAAACCGCAAAAATCTCAGATAACATTATTCTTTGGTAGTTTAGTTAATTGTAACATTTACTTTTTATTGCCGCCTATTTGCGAAAGATATTCATTGCTTACAGCAAAAGTTTGAAAAAATTTTTCGGATAATGATAGCCAATAAGATCTCCCATCTTTTTGCTTACGTTTAATAATAAATTTTTTATTTGTTAATTCTTTTATATGATCGTAGGCCCCAGAACCTCTCAAAAGTATAAGATCTGATTGCAATATTTTTTTCTTAATTGCAATTGTTGCAAGTGTCCTTAATTCTGATGTTCTTAATTCAGATGGTAATAAATCCTCTACAAATTCATTTAGAGTTGATTTTAACTCTAGACAATAACAACTATTAATTTCATTTAATTCTATTGCAGATTCTGTGTTTGAATATTTTCCCTTTAATTCTCCTAATGCCCTGTCAATAGATTTAATGTCAGCATTAGTAATTTCTGAAAGATTATTTTTTGATATTGGTTTACCTTTGAGATACAGAACAGCCTCAACTTTTGTAACCAAACTTATATCGGTTATTTTTTTAGTAATTAGATCAGCTTGATTAATTTTTTACTACCTAACTCTTTCCCAAGTTACCTTATTTTTAATCAGATGCACCAAGGAATAATTTATATGTTTGATTATTAGTTTCATCCCAATATTTATATCCTAAGAATTCAACAAATTTATTCCAGTAATTAATTTCAGCACTTTCAATTAACACTCCTATAACAATTTTTCCTACATCAGATCCATGATTTCTATAGTGAAAGATGCTAATTGTCCAATTTGACTTCATGTTTTTTAAAAAGCTTATTAAAGCTCCTGGTCTTTCTGGAAACTCAAATCTATATAACAATTCAACATGACTTGATTTTTCTAACTCTCTAAATTTTTGAGGTAATCGACCACCTACCATGTGTCTTAAATGCGTTTTTGATAATTCATCATTACTTATATCTATAAACGGATAATTTGATTTCCTAAATTCTTGTAAAAGTTCTTCTTTATCAATTACACCATTAACCTCTATTCCTACAAATATTTGAGCATTAATTGAATTGGACATCCTATAGCTAAATTCCGTTAAATTTCTATTATTTAACAAACTGCAGAAATTAATTAAGCTTCCTGCTTTTTCAGGTATTTCAACTGCAAACATGGCTTCTTTGTATTCTCCAAGTGCTGATCTTTCAGCTACAAATCTTAGCCTTTCAAAATTCATATTTGCTCCACAAGCAATAGCAATCATATTTTTATTAGTAAAGTTTGATTCAAATATATCCTTTTTCATTCCTGCAATAGATAGTGCTCCAGCTGGTTCTAAGATTGACCTTGTATCTTCGAACACATCCTTAATAGCTGCACATATTTCATCAGTATTTACAGTTATCATTTTGTCGATATATTTTTTTCCAATTTCAAAGGTTTTCACTCCAACTTTTTTTACAGCTACGCCATCAGCAAACTGACCAACTGAGGCTAGTTCTATTAATTTTAAATTTTTTAAGGATTTAGTCATCGCATCAGCATCTTCAGGCTCTACACCAATTATTTTTACTTGAGGCCAAATTTTCTTTATATAAATAGATATACCAGCTATCAAACCTCCTCCTCCTACAGCAACATATATTGCTTCTGGTGGCTCTTTTACTTGTTGTTGTAATTCAATGGCGATTGTGCCTTGGCCAGCTATTACCTCAGGATCATCGAATGGATGGATAAAACATAAATTATTTTCTTTACTAAGTCGTAATGCTTCTTTATAGGTTTCATCATAATTATCGCCGAATAATATAACAGTTGCTTTCAGATTTCTAACAGCATTTACTTTTACCAAAGGTGTAGTTATGGGCATTAATATAGTTGCGCTACATTTTAATTTCAATGCACTCAATGCTACTCCTTGTGCATGATTACCAGCACTTGAAGTAATGACTCCATTTGAAAGTTGTGATTGTGGTAGTTGCCTCATTTTATTAAAGGCGCCTCTTATCTTAAAAGAAAATACATCTTGAAGATCTTCTCTTTTTAAATAAATATTATTTTTAAGAGCTTTACTTAAATTATTTGCTTTTTCTAAAGGTGTTTTTTTAGCTACTTCATAGACTTGAGCCTGAAGTATTTTTTTAAAATAATTTTCCATATTTATATTTTTAGCATTAAATATTAATCTAATAAAACATTACATAATCTATTTCAAAAAAAATTACTCAATTTGCACCTTAACGTTTTAGATTATATAAGTAAATATTTTTAAATAATGCTTTTAAGTGAGTTAAGCCATCCAAATCAATTACATGGTTTAACAGTATCACAATTAGAGGAAATTGCTTTTCAGATTAGAGAGAGACATCTGGAGGTAGTTTCAACAAGTGGAGGTCATCTAGGTCCTGGACTCGGTGTAGTTGAATTAACACTTGCTTTATATCAAACTTTAGATCTTGATATTGATAAAGTTGTATGGGATGTTGGTCATCAGGCTTATCCACATAAGTTAATCACTGGACGTTTCAATGAATTTGATTCCTTACGTCAACAAAAAGGTATAGCGGGTTATCTTAAACGTACTGAGAGTGAGTTTGATCATTTTGGAGCGGGTCATGCAAGTACATCAATATCAGCGGCGTTGGGAATGGCAATTGCACGAGATAGAAAAGGGGAAGATTATAAATGCGTTGCAGTTATAGGTGATGGAGCATTAACTGGCGGTATGGCTTTAGAAGCGATAAATCATGCGGGACATTTGCCGGATACTCCTTTACTTGTTGTTCTTAATGATAATGATATGTCAATATCTCCCCCTGTTGGAGCTCTTTCAACTTATTTGAATAGAGTTAGACTAAGTCCACCATTACAATTTTTGTCTGATAGTGTTCAAGAAAGCGTTAAAAATATTCCTCTTATAGGTAAAGATATACCTGAAGAATTAAAAAATATAAAAGGAAGTGTTAGACGTTTAGCGGTACCAAAAGTAGGAGCGGTTTTTGAAGAGCTTGGCTTTACCTATATGGGACCAATTGATGGACATGATATTTCTAATCTTATAAATACATTTAATGCAGCTCATAGACTTAAAAAACCAGTAATGGTTCATGTTGTTACAACAAAAGGTAAGGGATATCCATATGCAGAAGCAGATCAAGTTGGTTATCACGCCCAGTCATCATTTGATCTTACTACTGGTAAATCAATTCCATCAAACAAGCCCAAACCAGTTAGTTATAGTAAAATATTTGGTCAAACCCTTTTAAAAATTTGTGAGCAAGATAGTAAGGTTATAGGCATTACAGCAGCAATGGCTACAGGAACTGGACTAGATTTATTACAAAAAAGTATTCCAGAACAATATATTGATGTAGGAATTGCTGAACAACATGCCGTTACACTAGCAGCTGGAATGTCCTGTGATGGCCTAAAACCAGTTGTTGCTATTTACAGTACTTTCTTACAACGTGCTTTTGATCAGCTTATCCATGATGTAGGTATTCAGAATCTTCCAGTATCTTTTGTTTTAGATAGAGCGGGAATTGTAGGTGCAGATGGACCAACTCATCAAGGGCAATATGATATTAGCTATATGAGAGCTATTCCTAACTTTGTATTAATGGCTCCGAAGGATGAAGCTGAACTACAAAGAATGTTAATTACATCTATAAATCACAAGGGACCAACCGCACTTCGTATCCCAAGAGGTTCAGGATTAGGTGTAGCAGTAATGGAGGAGGGATGGGAGCCTTTGAAGATTGGTGAAGGAGAAATATTAGAAGAAGGTGATGATGTTCTAATTATTGCTTATGGTTCAATGGTTCAAGCCGCCACTGAGACTGCAAATATATTAAAAAATAGAGGTATTAGTGTTTGTATTGTAAATGCTAGATTTGTTAGACCTCTTGATCAAGATTTAATAATACAGTTAGTAGGCAAACTTAAAAAGGTAGTAACAATGGAAGAAGGTACTTTAGTTGGAGGATTTGGCTCGGCTATTGTTGAAATGTTAAACGACAATGAAATAAATGTACCAGTTTTAAGAATTGGTATTCCTGATGTACTTGTAGATCATGCTTCACCTGACCAGAGTAAAAAAACATTAGGACTTAAACCTGATCAGATGGCAGAAAAAATTATTAACAAATTTAATTTGGCAGAATTAAATTCTAATATTACTGTTGAATAATTTTACAAAACTCCTCTAGATGCTAATCCTAGTATTGCACCTATTCCGAAGATATGTCCGAGGCAATTAGCTCCTACTACAGAAGCATGACTTAAACCACCAAAGAATTGTGAATTAGGAATTTCAAAACCTTCATTAGGTTTTCTTATTGTGGCTCTTGCAATTGCATAAGCAAAAACATTACACGCAATCATTACGATGGCGCATTTTGGTGACCATTCAAATGTTGCTGGAGCGGCCGCTGCTGCAAATAATGTAGTAAGCATAAAAAAAACGTTATTTTCTATATTCTCCTTTATTTCGAGCAATAAATCATATAATTGTAAAAGGTCTTAAGAGTTATTTACTTCTAGACGATTTAACATCTTTATAAAGCCAAGTAAAATAATAAAATCGCTTAAGGTTAAGAAAAATTCTGCTGAACCATGCAGTAAGTCAACTTCAACAAGAGTTCTGTGATAGTAATTAAGAGAAAATATTGAAATTACTATGGTTATAAATACAAATAATACAGTTAAAGAAAAACCAATTTTGATTAATCTATTTAATGACTTTATCTTGTATAAAAAATATAAGAAAATCGAATATGGAATTATAGATGCTGCAAATAAGGCTGTATTATCAAATCTTGATAAGAAATTTAGAAAATTTAAAAAAAAATCATTCATAGGATTCTGTTCTTTTATAAATTGCAATAGTAGCTATAGCCAATGTTGAGTTCCCTAGAAAAGTGAAAATCCCTTGAAGGGTAACTAGCCCATATAATTCTGGTTGATTATCAAAAATATGCCAAGTAATTGCACACATGGCTCCAATTAAATTAGGTATCATCGCGAGACTTAACCAGTAATAAAGCTCTAGTTTTTTAAAGTTGCTTATTTTGTTTATTATAAATATTGCATAAATCCATTCTATTACTGAGCTGATATGAATTAACCAAGTACCAAATGAAAGTTCGTGCAAAATATTTATATATTTTTCTTTAAAATATTTAGAACTTCTTTTGCATGATTGATTGGTAAAACACTTATCCATCTGTAAGTTATTTCTCCCTTTGGTGAAATCAAAAAAGTATTCCTATCGGAATAAGGAGGAATCCAGGAACCATATTTTGCACTAATAGTTCCATTAGGATCGGATAATAATGTGTAATTTATTGATTTTTCACTGCAAAAACTATCGTGAGAATTTTGATTGTCGGCACTTATTCCTATTATTTCAGCATTATATTTAGAAAAGTCATTTTTTAATTGAGAAAATCCTTTCGCTTCTAGTGTACAACCAGCGGTAAAATCTTTAGGATAAAAATATAAAACTATCCATTTACCTTTTAATTCATTCGAATCCCATATTTTTTTTGATTTAATACTTTTGTTTATTCCCTCTAAATGGAAACTAGGTGCTAAATCTCCTATCTCAGGAGCATAATCAAAGGCAAATACAGTTTTTAGATTAAAAAATAAGGATATTAATATTACAAAAATGCCAAATAAACTCTTCATCAAAATCAGAACTTATTGAGATCCACTCCATTTGTTTTAGCAACCTTATCTAAACCAACCTTTTGAATTGACTTTAATGCCTTAGTACTAATTTTTATGTTTACCCACTTTTTACCTTCTTGCCACCAAAGTCTCCTTTTTTGTAGATTCACTTGTTGTAATTTCTTAGTACGAATATGGGAATGACTTACAGCCATCCCATTATTGGCTTTTGCACCTGTCAACTCACAAACCCTAGACATATTAATTAAAAAATATACCTTTCAACTCTAACACACCACTTATGTTGATGTTTTAAGTAAATCCGAAATTAAATCGGCATTATTATTTTGCAAATTTATAATTTGTTCCTGATCTAACCCCCCTACACTTAATTTCGCCATGTCATAAACATGATTAGCAATTTTTGAAGCTAATGGATTTTCAACGGGATCTTTTTTATCAAGAATAATTTTATTACCAGTTATTTTATTTAATCCTGCAATGAGTGGATGTTCTTTATTAATTAATAGTACATGGTATTCAGGTAAACCCGGCATTTTTTGTTCCATATATGCCCCCATATCGTTTATTCTTCTCATTTGTTCCGGTAACAATATCATTGCAGGAGGGGCATCTTTACTTTTAAGAGATTGAACTTTTACTGTTACTTTATCGTTATTTAAAGCTTTAGAAATAATATCCTTTAAAATGTCTGTGTTTGATTTACCATCTTTATCAACTATTTCCTTTGATTCTTTATCTTCAAGCTCATTTATTTCAGAATCTACTCTTTGAAATTGATAATTTTCATTTTTGTTTTCTATCCATGGAAGAAATTGTGCATCTATTAAAGGATCAGATTTGATTACTTCTTTGTTATCAGATAAACAAATATTTAAAGCACTAGATTGACCAATTACGTCAGTACAATAAATAATTTTTTTGGAATCACCTATGTTATTTCGTTCTTTATAATTTAATAATGTTGTGTAAAACTTTTCGTTAGATTTTATAAGGGATTTATCATCGAGATATTTTTTTACGTCCTTATCAGAATTTATAATTGTCTCAAAAATAATACTATTTTCTACAAGTTCAGCAAACTTTTCGTCTTCAATCGCACCAATCTTAATAAAGGCAGAAATTGAATCCCAAATTTCCGTATAAAATTCAGGAGAATTTTTTATTAAATCTTTTAACTTATTAGCAATTTTTTTAGATATGAATGATGAAATTGATCGGACTTTTCTATCAGTTTGCAAGGCACTTCTACTTACATTTAACGGTATGTCTGTAGAGTCAATAACCCCTCTTAAAGGTAATAGATATTTAGGTACAATTTCCTTTATTGAGTCACTTACAAATACTTGATTGCAAAATAGTTTAATTTCACCTTTTTCCCAATCGGCTCTTCCAGAAAGTTTAGGGAAATATAAAATACCTTGAATGTCGTATGGATAATCTGTATTTAAATGAATCCATAAAAGAGGATCTCCTTGAAAAGGATATAAATATTTATATAGTTCAATATAATCTTCATCCTTTAATTCACTAGGTTGTCTTCTCCATGGAGGATTTTTCTTATTTATTGTTTCACCCTCTAATAGAACATCTATAGGCATAAAGTCACAATATTTTTTTATAAGCGATTTAATTCTCTCTGGTTCTATGAATTCTTTCTCTTCATCCATTAAATGAAGGATTACATCTGTTCCAACAGAATCTCTTTCTGATTCCTCTAATGTGAAATTAGGTGAACCATCACATGACCAATTAAATGTTTTACTATCACCTATGGCTGATTTAGTTAAAATATTGACTTTATCTGCAACCATGAAACTAGAATAAAAACCCAATCCAAAATGTCCTATAAATTCGTCATTATCTTTTTTATATTTCGTTAGAAACTCTTCAGCACTAGAAAAGGCAACTTGGTTTATGTATTTTTTTATTTCTTCATCATTCATTCCAATACCATTATCAGAAATTTTTAATATATTTTTTTCCCTATCAATAGTAATTTTTACTTGAGGTTCATCACAATTTTCACAATCTCCAGCCATTGAGGCCATTCTTCTTTTACTAATTGCATCTACAGCATTACTAACGAGCTCTCTTAAAAAAATTTCGTGATCAGAATATACAGCTTTTTTTATTATTGGAAAAATATTTTCGGTATTTATTCTAATTTCTCCTTTTTCCATTTTTAATTTTTTTAAACTACTAGATTTTATTTCCTATTTTAAGGTTAATCAAGTTTAATTAGGAGTATTGTCCGTACTAAAAATTTAAATTTTTTATCTTATTAAATTAGCATTTTTTTTTACTGAAAAGAAAAAATTATTTAATCCATTGAATTTCAGTGCAATTATGTTCTTTCATAAGAATATTGGCTTTTGAATTATCATTACATGGATTCAAATACATGATTGCAATTATCCCTTTTTTTTGCAATGCTTTTTGTTCATTTATACCTTTATCTAATAAATAAGAATCTTTAAATAACAACAAAACCTTCCTTTTAGTTTGAGATTTTTCAACTATCAATTCTCTCAAATTATCTATAGAGATAGTGAATCCAATTCCATTAATTATTTTTTCATTAGGATTAAAGAATCTTACTAATTCGTCATACCTGCCACCTTTTGCAATTATAGTTTTAACATTATTTTTATCGCAAATAAGTTGAAATACTATACCTGCATATAAATTAAGATGAGGTTGATAAGTAGGATCAAGTTGAATTTTAATATTATATTTTTTTGAAATTTTTGATAAAGTATTAAATAAACAGTCAAGTTCCTCTAACACCTTACTATTACCATAAACATTTTTAAGCTTTTTAAGTATGATTGCAGGTTCCCCTCTTGTAAATAATAATTCCTTCAATATTGATTTATCATTGTTGTCAATATTTAATCTATCTAATGATTCTTGATCTAAATTTACCATGCATTTTTTAATCTCCTCATAATTATTATTTTTATAATTGAATAATATTAAATCCATTATTTTTGTTGTACTAACAAGAAGTGTTAGATTACAACTATCAATTAAATTGATATTATCAATTGCATCAAATAATATATTAATCACCTCAATCTCAGGGTATTGAGTATCATAACTAATTAATTCTATCCCGCTTTGTAAATTTTCTTGAAATTTAAAAGTATTTTTATAACTTTGTTTTTTGGTAAATACAATACCACTATTAAAAAGTCTTATTGGTCTCTTCTTATTTATTAATCTTGTGGATGTTAATTTAACAATTGATGTTGTCATTTCTGGTCTTAAACATAATGAATTATTACTTACTATTCCAATAAGTTCGTCGCTATCAATTACTTCTCTACCTTTGATTGTCTCAAGATTATTTATAAATGAAGGTGAAATTTCTTCATAACCCCACAACTTATATACATTGTTTAAATCGTTAACAATTGAGGAATTATTCCTTACATCTATTAAATTAAATTCTTTAATATCACCCATTTTAAAACGATAATTTCATTTTTAATTGTAAAAATGTTTATTAAGAGGAGTAACTTTGCTTAATTCCATTTTAAGCTCTTCTTCAAGTCTAGGACTGCAAGCCAATATCCTTCCGGAGCTAAGATTAAATTCACCTTTAGGGTAATCAGAAACGATACCACCAGCTTCTTTAACAATAATAGCACCAGCAGCTAAATCCCATATTTCTAGACCTCTTTCCCAATATCCATCTACTTTCCCTGAAGCAACAAATGCTAGATCAACAGCCGCCGCACCTCCTCTCCTTACTCCTCTAGTTTTATGTGTTAAATAACAAAATTCTGCATAATTATTATCTTCAGTCTCAAACCTATCATATGAAAAACCTGTTACGAGAAGACTATCGATAAGGGAATTAGCATCTGACACCATCAGTTTTTTATCATTGCAATATGAACCTTTACCTATGCATGCAGAATAAAGTTCGTTTAAATATGGTACTGATATAGCACCTAAGATAGGATTATTTTTATATAAAAGACCTATTGAAGTTCCAAAGAATGGATAACCGTGAGAATAGTTAGTTGTTCCATCTAATGGATCAATGCACCAAGTTAATTCCGAAGTCTTTATTAATTTTCCTGATTCTTCCGCATGAATAGAAATTTCGGGGGTTTTAATTGTTAGGTACTCCTTAATTTTCTCTTCTACTTCTAAATCTACGTTGGTAACTAAATCACCCTTTCTCCCCTTAGAAGTGATTGTTTGAATTTTATTGTAATTTTTAATTAGAATTTCATTACCTAAAAGTGCACTCTCTTTAGCTATTTTAGTAAGGAAAATTAAATCAATTTCTAAATTGATTTCTTTAAATTCTTGAATTTCAATCATAAAAATTAATCTTCCTCAAATTCCCAGGGAGGAGCTTTTCTTGTTTTTCCTTTGCCAAAATATTTGCCAAATTGTAAATCATAAACCTCATCATAATAGGTAGTCTCGACTTCAATATCTTCTATTACTTTCGCAACACAAAGAAGAGCATAACCCTTATCTTTTAAATCTTGAGATACTCCCATTGCTTCTGGTTGTTCAAGCTTACCCGAAACGATTTTTACCGCACAACTCGTACAGCATCCATTCCTACAGGAAAATGGAAGTCTTAAACCTTTTTTTTCAAATTCCTTTAAAATGTATTCTTGATCACTGATATCTTCCTGATATATTTTACCAGTTTCTTTATTCCTAATAGTGACTTTAAAAGTCTTTTTCAATTAACTTTCCTCAATAATGGGATATTAAAAGGGTAATATATAGATCTTAAGGAGAGGTGGCCGAGTGGTTGAAGGCGCAGCACTGGAAATGCTGTATAGGGGCAACTTTATCGAGGGTTCGAATCCCTCTCTCTCCGTTTTATTTTAATTGATAGAAATATAAAATATCAATTAAAATTTTAACTAATCAACACTTTATAAATAAGATGTATCTTACAAAAAATGAAAAAAAATAAGAAATTGAATTTATTTATTTAAATAAAGTTGAAATTAATAGATTTTTATTATTATATGTAGATAACAGAGATTTTAAATTGATTAAATTATTAGTAAAGGATAACTTTTAATTAATCAAGTAATACTATGGGGCAAATAGTTGGGATTGATTTAGGTACTACTAACTCCGTTGTAGGAGTTATAGAGGCTGGCCGCCCCATTGTAATTGCAAATTCAGAGGGTACGAGAACAACCCCTTCTATAGTTGGATTCACTAAAAACTCCGAAATTGTTATTGGTGATCAGGCTAGAAGGCAACTTGTTCTAAATCCTAAAAATACATTTTATAATTTAAAAAGATTCATTGGACGAGATTGGGATGAACTTGATGAAACAAGTATTTCTGTTCCGTATAATGTTAAATCTAATGATAAAGGTAGTGTTAGAATCCTAAGTCCATTTACAGAGCGGGAGTATGCCCCTGAAGAGTTAATAAGCTCGATAATAAGAAAATTAATTAATGATGCAGAAACTTATTTAGGAGATACGATTGATTCTGCAGTAATTACTGTACCTGCCTACTTTAATGATTCTCAGAGGCAAGCTACTAAGGATTCTGCCGTGTTAGCTGGGATAAAGGTTGATAGAATTTTAAATGAACCAACAGCAGCTGCATTAGCCTATGGTTTTGAAAAAAGCTCTTCCAATAATGTACTAGTTTTTGATTTAGGCGGAGGGACTTTTGATGTTTCTTTGTTAAGGATATCTAATGGCGTTTTTGATGTAAAAGCGACTTGTGGAGATACTCAACTTGGAGGTAATAATTTTGATTCCAAAATAGTAGATTGGATTGCAGAACGATTTCTTGATAAACATAAGATTGATTTAAGACGAGATAGGCAAGCTCTTCAAAGACTTACAGAAGCTGCTGAGAAGGCTAAATGTGAATTGTCAGGACTACAAAAAACTAAAATATCTTTACCTTTTATTACTACAAGTGATGATGGGCCATTACATATTGAAGAGGAATTCGATAGGAAATTATTTGAATCTTTATCTGATGATCTCCTCGATCGATTGCTTGAACCTGTTCAAATTGCTCTAGAAGATTCTGGTTGGGATGCTGAAGAAATTGATGAAGTTGTCCTTGTTGGTGGAAGTACTCGTATACCAATGGTTCAACAATTAGTTAAAACTCTTGTTCCTAATGAACCATGTCAGTCTGTAAATCCTGATGAGGTTGTTGCAATTGGTGCTGCTATACAATCTGGAATAATTAGTGGAGATTTACGTGATTTACTTTTAAATGACGTAACTCCTTTATCCTTAGGATTAGAAACTATTGGAGGACTTATGAAAGTTCTTATTCCACGTAATACCCCAATACCAGTAAGACAATCAGATGTTTTTAGTACTTCGGAATCTAATCAATCATCAGTAGTTGTGCAAGTTAGACAAGGGGAGAGGCCACTGGCTTCAGAAAACAAATCATTAGGTAAATTTAGATTGTCAGGTATACCTCCCGCACCTAGGGGCATTCCCCAAGTACAAGTAGCTTTTGATATTGACGCAAATGGATTGTTAGAAGTCAGTGCAACTGATAGAACTACAGGTAGAAAACAAACAGTAAGTATTTCCGGAGGTTCGAATTTAAATGAACAAGAAATTAATACAATGATTGCTGAGGCTAAGTCAAAAGCAACAGAAGATAGGATGAAAAGATCAGTAATTGATAGAAAAAATAATGCACTTACACTAATTGCTCAAGCAGAGAGAAGATTAAGAGACGCTTCATTAGAATTTGGACCATATGGAGCGGAGCGACAACAGAGGGCGGTAGAGCTAGCAATTCAGGATGTTGAAGAATTTATAGATGATGATGATCCTCAAGAATTAGAAATTTCTGTAAGTTCGTTGCAAGAAGCCCTTTTTGGTTTAAATAGAAGATTTGCTGCGGAGAAAAAAGTTGATAGCAATCCATTACAAGGAATTAAAAATACCTTTGGCTCTTTAAAAGATGAATTATTTTCAGATGATTACTGGGATGATGATCCTTGGGACAATCAAATGAATAGTAATTCTAGAAATTCGAGGTATGGTAACTCTAGGGATGACGATCCATGGGACAATGACTACTTCCTCTAAAAAAGACTATTTGTCGATTTTAGGTTTATCCTCTGAATTCGACGATATTGAACTTAAAAAAGCTTTTCGAAGGGAAGCGAGAAAATGGCATCCCGATTTAAATAAAAATGATATAAATGCTGAGGACAGATTTAAATTAATTAATGAAGCTTATGAATTCTTACGTGATCCCGCCAGACGAGTTAAATCTAAAGATTCTAATTCTTCTAATGAAGAAATTTTTAATAAATACAGGACAGGTTTTCCTGAATTTAAAGATTATCTCAATTCTCTATTTGGATTTGAATTCAACTCTGAATTAGATAATGAAAGCTATGAAAAAACTTCTGATTTTTATGAAGATGAAAAGCCTGATGAAATTTTTAATGATGATGAGTTTAATAGTTACGACTACCCAGCAAGATCTCCAGAAGAACCACCACCCGTAAAACTTCATCAAGATATCGAAACTATTATCGAATTAACCCCGGATGAAGCTCTTAGTGGTGCATCTATATTAATAGAATTAGAAGATCAAACTGTTGTAGAAGTTGATACTCCACCATTCGCTGGAGATGGTTGGAGATTGAGATTAGAAAATATTGCAAAAGGCGGAAAAGATCATTATTTACAATTAAAAGTTCAAACTGAAAATGGACTTCGAATAGATGGTCTACGTGTTCTTTATAAATTAGAGTTATTTCCCCCCGACGCCCTTCTTGGATGTGCAGTAGAAGTTCCTACTCTTGATGGAAATGTAACTCTTCAAGTACCTCCAAAGTCTTCAACTGGAAGATTGTTAAGACTTAAGGGTAGAGGCTTGAGTTTTGGAGATAATATTGGTGATCAGTTTGTAGAAATCCTGGTTGTTATTCCTGCTGATATAAATGATGAGGAAATTGCTTTGTATACCAGACTTCAAGAATTATCACTATCAGATGAATAATTAAATAATATATAATAATTTTAAAAAGTTTTATGAATATTTATGTTTTACTTTATAACTTCGGTACAGATAAAGAAGGAATACATTCAATAGAATTAAAAGGTAGGACTATTGTTCTAATGTTTGAAGAAAAAGATGATGCTGAACGTTACTGTGGACTTTTAGAGGCTCAAGATTTCCCATTGCCTACCGTAGAAATGATTTCGATAGATGAAATCAGAGATTTTTGTAGAAAACTAGATTATGAATGTAAATTAGTTGAGAAAAATTTTGTGCCAAAGACAGCAGAGGATAGATTACTAATTTCTCCTCCTCAAAAGAATTTAGAAATGGAGACTTGGAACGAAGAAGAACGTAATGAAGAAAATATAGATGAAAATTTAGATTTAAATTCCATTAAGGAGAATCTTGAAAAGCTTCTCTAACGTTTAAAATAAAAATTAAAATAATTAAATTCACAATGACGAAAGCTTTATTTGAAACTGATGCAGGAAATATAAATATTGAATTATTTTCTAATGACGCACCTAATACAGTTAGTAATTTCACAAAACTAATTAGTGAAGGTTTTTATGACGGATTGGCCTTTCATCGTGTTATCCCCGGTTTTATGGCTCAAGGTGGTTGCCCTAATACACGTGCAGGATCTTCAGGCATGCCTGGAACAGGTGGACCAGGATATAAAATTAATTGTGAAATCAATTCTAATAAACATCTAAAAGGCTCGTTATCAATGGCTCATGCAGGAAAAAATACAGGAGGGAGTCAATTTTTTATAGTTTATGAGGCACAACCTCATTTAGATGGAGTACATACTGTCTTTGGTAAAACTGATAATATGGATGTTGTTTTAAAACTAACGAACGGCTCAAAAATTATTAAAGCCAGTTTAGTTTAAGTTAATTTTTTATCAAAAATAATACTGAACGTTTCTTTATCGAGATTAAATTTCCTAGTGGATGAGTATAATTCTTCATTTTTTATTGAAAAATTGGTATTTTTTAATTTAATATTGTTTTTTGGATGTAAAGCCTGTTGAATATTTTTTGATACGATAATTCCAACTTTTGAACTTTTATTATATTCTGATAAAAATTGAATAAAGATTTCAATTTTATTAATTTCATTATCATTAATAGTGAAATCTTCTCTGTTTTTGTCATGCAATATTTTCCATACTAATTTAGGCCTATTCCAAAAAGCTAATAGTCTAGGAGAACTTTCTAACATGATATTTATTTTATGTTTTTCGCAGAATTCAATTATTTTATTTTTAATAGGAACTAAATCTATTGATTTATAGTCACCATCAAGGAAAATTGCAATATAAGGATCTATATCTATAGAATTTAATTTTTCTTCTTCTAACATATGTCCAAGTTTTTGTCTCTTTACATTTAGATATTCAGAATTATGTTCTCCAGGACATATCACTAATGGGACTCTCTCAGTAACTTCTATTCCATATCCACCTAATCCAGCAATTTTTCTAGGATTATTTGTAAGTAGTTTTAACTTTTTGATTCCAAGGTCAGTTAATATTTGCGCTCCAACTCCATAGTTTCTTAGGTCTGCAGGAAAACCCAATTTTTCATTTGCTTCTACAGTATCCAAACCACCATCTTGTAAACTGTATGCTTTTAATTTATTAATCAAACCAATACCTCTTCCTTCTTGTCTTAAATAAACAACCACACCCTCTTCTTCTTTTTCAATCCTTGCTAACGCTGCCTCTAACTGGGGTCTACAATCACAACGTAGTGATCCAAAAGCATCACCGGTTAAACATTCTGAATGCATTCTTACTAAAACTGGTTCACTTAATTTATTAGATTTTTGCTTAACTAGTGCAATATGTTCAGAACCGTCAAGTTCATTTATGTATCCATATGCCTTAAAATTTCCGAAAATACTTGGTAGTATTGCATCAGATTTTCTATAAACAAATCTTTCGTTTTGAAATCTATAACTTATTAGGTCTGCAATGGATATGAGCTTCATTCCCCATTCTTTTGCATATTGTTTAAGTTGGGGAAGTCTTGACATTGAACCATCTGGATTTTGAATTTCACAAATAACACCAGCAGGATAAAGACCAGACATAGCAGCAATGTCTACAGCCGCTTCGGTATGCCCGGCTCTTTTTAATACTCCTCCTTTTTTTGCTCTTAGTGGAAAAATGTGTCCTGGTCTTCTTAAATCCTCTGGCTTAGTTGAAGGATTTATTGCAACTTGGATAGTTTTAGCTCTATCTTCTGCTGATATTCCAGTAGTTACATTATTCTCAGGACCTGCATCTATTGAAATAGTAAATGCAGTTTGATTTTCATCTGTATTCCGATCAACCATTAAAGGAAGATCTAATTCATCTAACTTGTCTCCTTGCATTGCTAAACATATTAAACCTCTACCCTCTGTTGCCATAAAATTAATTTGTTGAGGAGTTGCAAACTGAGCCGCACAAATTAAATCACCTTCATTTTCTCTTCTCTCATCATCAACAACAATTATGCATTCTCCATTTCTTATGGCAGCTAATGCATCGCTTATGGGATCAAATTCTATATTAAAATTTTCGTTATTATCCACAATTGTTCCATTATTTGATTTGGGACTTGTTTCTTTCATTATTACTATTCAATATAGAAAAAAGTGTTTAAATTATTATTTTTATCAACACTTATAATCCTATCTTAAAGTCTGCCAATAAAGAGAAATGAATGTTGCAATAGTTGGTGCTACTGGTTACGGAGGAATACAAGCAGTAAATCTATTAAAGAATAATAAAAATTATAAAATTTCTTATTTAGGAGGTAATAAATCTTCCGGAACAAAATGGAGCGATAATTTTCCATTCATAAATTTACAGTCTGACAATTTAATTGAAAAAATATCAATAGATAGAATCGCCGATAAAGCTAATGTGGCTTTACTTTGCTTGCCTAGTGGAATTTCATCTACATTAACAAGAGGTTTATTAGAAAAAGGAGTAAAAGTAATTGATTTATCAGCCGATTATAGGTATAAGTCTCTTGATCAATGGAAAAATATATACTCTAATGAAGCTAAAAAATATAAGAGAGATGACGATGACCTATGTAAGGAAGCAGTTTATGGTCTTCCTGAAATTAATTTAAAAGATATATCTAAAGCAAGTTTAATCGCCTGCCCTGGATGTTACCCAACATCTGCTTTAATTCCTCTTAGCCCATTTTTATCCCAAGGGATTATTGATAATGAAGGTATAGTAATAGATTCAAAAAGTGGTACATCAGGTGGAGGCAGAGAACCACATCAAAAATTATTATTTTCTGAATGTGGAGATGGTCTATCTGCCTATGGACTAATAAATCATAGACATACTTCAGAAATAGAACAAATTGCAAGTTTTATTTCTGGTAATGATATTGAACTACTATTCACTCCTCATTTAATACCTATGACAAGAGGTATGCATTCGACAATTTATGGAAGATTACGGGATCCAGGTTTAACTTCTTCTGATTGTAGAATTATATTAGAAAATTATTATAGAAACTACTCGCATATTCGAGTATTACCAGTTGATATTTATCCTTCCACCAAGTGGGTTAAGAATACAAATGAAATCCATCTCTCTGTCAAAGTTGATACTAGAAATGGAAGAATAATTATTTTATCAGTAATAGATAATTTAATTAAAGGACAAACAGGACAAGCCATACAAAATCTTAATCTAATATCTGGTTTGCCTATAAATAATGGGTTAGAAATGATTAATCATTACCCATGAATTTATTTCGGATAATATATCCAGCTTGAGAAATTGAGAGTGGTAATATTTTATGTTCCAATAAATGTAATTTCTGAGTTATTGTCTCTAAATTATCCTTATCTGAAATAGCTAATGCTGCTTGCATAATTAAGGGACCACTATCAACCTCTGGTTCTACAAAATGTACTGAACAACCAGTGATCTTGGAATCATTTGTTATAGCTTCTTTAATTGCATTACTTCCTTTAAAA
>CABZLA010000002.1 GCA_902526435.1 uncultured Prochlorococcus sp.
CTAATTAAAATTTATTTTTTTATAATAAAAATAAATTTCATAGATGAAAGATATAAATATATTATGGTTTAAAAGAGATTTAAGAGTAAAAGATAATGAAGCTCTAATTGAATCTTTAAAAGATAGGGATATATTACCTATTTATATAGTTGAAAAAGAACTATGGAGACAAAAAACTTATTCAGATAGACAGTGGCAGTTTTGCAAGGAGAGCCTTATAGATTTAAGAAATTCACTTGAAAATATTGGACAACCTTTAATAATTAGAACAGGTAAAGTTATTGAAATTTTTGATGAGATATCTAATAAATTCAACATAAAGGGAATTTATAGCCATCAAGAAACTGGTGACTATTTTACGTATAAAAGAGATAAAGAAGTTAGAAAATGGGCTTCAATGAAAAAAATAATTTGGAAGGAATATTTACAATTTTCTGTTTTTAGAGGAAATCTAGATAGAAATAATTGGTCAAAAAAATGGAAAAAAAATATGGAGAAAAAATTATTATTAGAGCCTTCTAATATTAATCCTATAGAAATTGATACTGGAGCAATACCATCAGACGATTTCTTTAACTTTAAAGATGATTTATGTGAAGGAAGATTAAAGGGTGGAAGGGAAAATGGTCTAAAAAGAATGGAATATTTTTTCAGTAAAAAATTAAATTCTTACTCAAAAGACATTTCAAGCCCCGAGAAATCATTTGATAGCTGCTCAAGACTATCTCCATATTTGAGTTGGGGCTGCATATCTTTAAAAGAGATTTTTTTTAAAGCTAATTTAATTAAAAATACTAATTCTAAAATGCTAAAAAGTAGATTAACTTGGCATTGTCACTTTATTCAAAAACTTGAAAGTGAGCCAGAATTAGAATTTAAAGAATTTCATCCATATTTCCAAAAAATCAGAAAAAAAGATAATGATTTACTCCAATTATGGAGTGAAGGTAAAACTGGTTTTCCTTTCTTAGATGCCTGTATGAGATCTTTAAATTTTAATGGCTGGCTTAATTTCAGAATGCGTGCAATGTTGATGTCTTTTGCAAGCTATAACTTATGGATACCATGGCAAGATTCTGGTTCAGTATTGGCATGCAAATTTATTGACTACGAGCCTGGAATTCATTGGAATCAATGCCAAATGCAATCAGGTACAACCTCTATAAATACAAATAGAATTTATAATCCTATTAAGCAAGGGAAAGATCATGATCCAAAAGGGAATTTTATTAGAAAATGGGTACCTGAGATAAAACATTATCCTAATAGCCTTATACATGAACCTTGGTTGATGGAAAATTTCAATTCAACTGAGTATTCAAATTCTGAATATGCAAAACCAATAATCGACCTCTCAAAAACAACTATGCTTGCCAGAAAAAAGATTCAAGAAATAACTCAAATAGATGGTTATTGGGATATTTCAAAAGAAGTATATTTAAAACACGGCTCTAGAAGAACATCATTAATTAAGAAAAAAAATCATCCTAAAAAGATCAATATAAAACCAAAAGGTGATCTTCAATATGAATTAAATCTTGAAATATAAATTTAATTTATTCAAAAAATTAAAACCTTAAAAGCTGTCAAAAAATTTATTTTTAAAAAGAATTCAAGTTAAATAAGTTACAACTAGAAATCCACGTTCATCAGTATCAACCTTTAATGTATAGAGGTTATTTATTGTATGCATGAAGAAACCTACAATCGAGCTTAAATCAACAGAATTTACTGAAGTTATAGAAATTGAAAGAACAGTTACCCCCGACGAAGAGAAAAGAGTTGACCACATTTTTGTTAGAAGAAGAAAAATTTGTAAGCGCCATCCTGAAGGATTTGCAACCGAAGAGTATGCAAGATTTGATATTGAATGGCCAGAAGAGGTAAAGGAAGAAATCAAAGAAGATATTAAAGAAGAAATCAAAGTGAACTCATAGTAGTAATGTCCGATAGATTTGAATGGGACGATACTAATAGTTCAGGAATTTGGTGGAGTACTAATGTAAGCATTAGAGATGAATGTATTCTGCTGAAAGAGGATACAGAATGTGATGACTCTGATATCGTTGAGTTACTAAGAAGTATTGCTAAAAATATCGAAGATAATGGTCTATAACGCTTGATAAATTTAATTTTAATAAAATTTGCCTAAAAACTTTCTAATCTTTCAACTGAATCTAATAATTTCAATGTGATGCCTTTCTCGCTCATTGAATGACCAGCTTCATCTACGATAATTAAATCTGAATTTATTAATTTTCTACTAAGGTCCCAAGCACTCCTTACAGGACAAACTACGTCATATCTACCTTGAATTATTTTAGTTGGTATGGATTCTATAATATTTATATTTTTCAAAATAAAATCTTCTTCTAAGAAGATCTTATTTATAAAATAATGACATTCTATTCTAGCAAAAGCATCCGAAAAGGAATTAGTTTTACTTTTACCAACATCAATATCTCTTTTTATAAGATGGCTTGTAGAAAGTTCCCAATTTGTCCAGGCAGCGGCAGCTTTTGATCTAAGTTCAATATCTGGGGAGGTTAGATATTTGTAAAAAGAAGCTATCAAGTCAACCCTTTCATCCTTGGGAATTACTGCAATATATTTTTCAAACTCTTCAGGAAATATCTCACTTGCGCCATATTGATAAAACCATAAGAGTTCAAATTTTCTACATAAGAATATTCCTCTTAAGGTCATACTTAAGACTTTTGATGGATTTTTAATTGCATAAATTAAAGCTAGAGTAGATCCCCATGAACCCCCGAACAAATGCCAAGAATGTATTTTTAAATGTACTCTTAATTTTTCAATATCATTTACTAGGTCGCCTGTTGTATTTTCTCTTAATTCTGAAAAAGGTCTTGAAAAACCGCAGCCTCTTTGATCAAATTGAACAATATCAAATTTTTCAGGATTAAAATATCTCCTATATCTTGGCTGACTTCCTCCTCCAGGACCACCATGGATTACTAATATCTTTTTACCTTTGGGATTTCCAGATCTTTCCCAATAGATAGAATGGATTTTACTTACTTGTAAAAAGCCCTTTTCTCTTGGCTCGATAGAGGGGAATAAATTTTTCTCTTTCATTTTATAAATATAATTTATTTCAAATTGAAAAATAATATTTACTAATAATAAACGTTTAAAATTATATAAATCAGTAAAAAAGAGGCCTGTGATAACAGTCCTCTTTTAAATTTCTTATTTCCTTCTTTCAGGATTTATAAAACATATTATAAAGTTCATTTATTCATGAGCTTAAAAATAGTTGGATTAGGGGATACTTCTCGATAAATTTAGTTCTTTTTTTGTCGCTGGTAATTATAAAGCGAAGTCTTATCAGACTAATTGATTGAACTTTATTTTTCGATTAATCCCATTGTCAGGAATACACTTCCTATATTAGTAAATTTGCTAAATTTCAGGCGGACTATCAATCATTTAGATTGCCTCCTAACTCAACATTCATAAATTACTCCTATCTCTATTTCAAGTAAATCCGTAAATATGCTGATTTACTTTTTTATCGATTTATACGAGAATTCTTATGCTTTATTTGTTCTATATTATTTAAGTAGATTTTAAAGCCATACTTTTAATATTAAAAAAGTATATAGAGATCCTAACTATAAGAGCCAGGAAATGATTTTAGATACAAATAGCATTCTCTTGTATTTAGGTTTTTTATCTTTTGTTCTAATATTATTTTCATTATTTTATGAAATATATATTTTTAATAAAGCACCTTTTTTAAAAAATTCTGTTTATTCAAAGCCACTTAATGAGAGCTTATCAATTTTAATACCGGCTTATAATGAAGAGAAAAATATAGTCAATTGCCTAAAAGCATTAAGTGAAATAAAAAAACCTTGCCAAACTTTTAAAATTTTAGTTGTTGATGATTCAAGTACTGATGATACTTATCATGAGGCTATAAAATGCAAAGATGAATATTTTCAAAAAAATGATGATATAGAAATTATTTCGTCTGGGGATAGACCAAGTGACAAAAATTGGGTTGGGAAAAATTGGGCTTGCTATAAAGGATCAAAACAATTAACCACTGATTGGATTTTATTTATAGATGCGGACGTCATAATTGGTAAAAATTGTATTTTTAATGCATTATTAAAATCTTGTAAAGATGATATTGATTTATTATCTTTAGCTCCAAAAATAAATTGTAATTGCTTAGCAGAATGGATGGTCCAACCAATAATGACTAGTCTTCTTATGCTAGGTTTCCCAATTTTTAAAACTAATGATTCATCAAATAAAGATTCTTTTGCCGCAGGTCCATTTATGCTATTTAAAAAAAAATCTTATGATCTAATTGGCGGACATCTAGAAACATATAATGAAGTCGTTGAAGATTTGGCATTAGCCGAAAAAATAAAATCAAATAATTTAAATTTAAATTTTTCTATAGCAATTAATGATATCTCTCTTAATATGTATAGAAATTTAAATGCATTAATAGAGGGATGGAGTAAAAACTGGTTCCTAGGCCTTGAAAAAAACATTTTAAAATCACTAAGTGCATCAATATTTGTATTTTTCTTATATTCATTTCCTTTGATTTTATTTATAATATCACTAATAAAAATTAATTTTACTGATAATACAAAGCTATATTTAGTAACTTTTCTAATTTCTATTTTATCTATTATTAGTTATGGATTAAAAAGGCTAATATTTAAGAATAAATTTAATATCCCTAACAATTACTGGTACCTCAATAGCATAGGCGGACTTATTGTAATTTATATAAGTTTTTTATCTATTTATAGAACAGTTACTGGAAATGGATGGACTTGGAAGGGGAGAAATTTATATGAAAAATTAGATTAATAAAATTTTCAACTTTCTTCAGTTTCATAAAGTAAAATACTCTCAATTATCGTACGATCACTATCTGTTAATTCATAATTTTCTATTTTCCATTCTGTAAACTTTATACAATCATCAAGAGATGGATTTTCTTTTCTACATTTTCGCCACTCTCTAATCCAATCTGCTAGAGCATAAGTAATTTTTGTTGTAAGCATTTTTTACCAATCTGGATAAATTAAATCTTGCTCTAATTAACCCTTTTTTCACAATAAATAAACCAGTGCCATGCTGATTTCAAAGCAATAGATAAAAAATGGCTGAAGCAACTCAAAAAGCTTCTATTACAAAGGGTAAAGAGTCAGAGATAACTACTATAACAATACTTATGTTTTTGATTGGTCAAAAATAGAGTAATTATTAGAGAAAGTGAGCTAAAATATTTATTAAAAGAAATTGATTATTACACCAAAATAAATATTTATTTAAATTTCTAGTTAAGATAACAAATTATGATTTGAAATTTTTAAACTATACATATATATACAATTAATGATGCAATATTACTTGAATAACAAGAAATTAAATAAGATTGAAAAACAAAAGGCCGAAAAAGATGGTCTAAAAATATTTGAAGAGTTAGATGATTACGCCCTTAAAGGGTGGGAAGAAATGGATGAAGTGGATTTGCAAATGCGTTTAAAATGGTATGGTCTATTTTGGAGACCAAAAACTCCTGGAAGATTCATGATGAGACTTAGAGTTCCGAATGGAATTTTAAATTCTAATCAGTTGAAAGTAATAGCATCAATAGTTGCTAGATATGGAGAAGATGGTTCTGCAGATATTACGACTAGGCAAAATATACAATTAAGAGGAGTTTTGATAAATGATCTACCAGATATTATTAAAAGACTTAGAGAGGTTGACATTACATCCGTACAGTCTGGTATGGATAATCCAAGAAATGTTACTGGAAATCCGCTAGCTGGAATTGATCCAGAAGAAATCATAGACACAAGAAAGTATACTTCTGAATTAGAAGATTACTTAACAAATTCTGGAAATGGCAATTCCGAATTCTCCAATTTACCAAGGAAGTGGAATACTGCAGTAGCAGGAGCAAAAGATAATTTTCTTCTACATAATGATCTTATCTTTCATCCTGTTTCTAAAAATGGAATCTTAGGCTTTGGCGTCTGGGTAGGAGGAATATTATCAGCAACTTTAAATGCTTATGCTCTACCTTTAGATGTCTGGATAGAAGAAAAAGATATATGCAAAATAACTGGAATAATTTGTTCACTTTGGAGAGATAATGGAGATAGATTTCTTAGAAACAAAGGAAGATTTAGACATTATTTGAATTCTATAGGGATCGATAAATTTAGAGAACTTGTAGAAGAAAAATTTGGAACTTTATCGAGGGATCCAGGCTCACTTTTTAACAAAAAACAAAGAAGTATATTTGGAATTAATAAACAAAAACAAGACCACCTTTATTTCGCTGGAATACATATTCCAGTAGGAAGATTATGCGTAGAAGATATACAAGAGATTGCAAGATTAAGTGAAAAATTCGGACAAAGTGAAGTAAGATTAACGGAAGATCAAAATCTAATTATTGTTGGTCTTAAAAAAAATATTTTAGAAGAATTTAGTAATGAAGAAATTATTAATAAATTCAAATTAGATCCACCCCATTTTTCCTCAAGTACTGTTTCATGTACTGGGAGCAGTTATTGTAGTTTTGCGCTTTCAAATACAAAAGATATAGCAAGGAATATTTCTGAAAAATTAGATCGAGAACTTGAATTATTAGAGGAGGTTAAAATTCATTGGACAGGCTGCCCAAACAATTGTGGTCAAGCTCATATGGGTGGTATAGGTATGACGGGAACAAAGGTTAAAAAAGAGGGAGGTGGAACTGAGGATGGATATAATGTAAGTATTGGTGGAAGACAAGATCACATACAAACTTTAGGTGAAACCGAATTTAAAAAAGTTAGCAAAAATGATATTTATAATGTAATCAAAGAAATTCTAATAAATAAATTTAATGCCAAGTTAAAAACTTAAAAATATATTTAATGAATAAAAGTGAATCTGAAATATTAGAAATCTTAAATGGCTTAGGTTCAAAAAAATTAGATCTTGATATTCTTTTTTCCTTCTATTCATTGGAATTATCATATGAGATTCGCAAAATTATCGCTGAAAAGATAGGCATGCAAGAAAGAGAAGGATATTTTTTAATTGAAAAGATGATAAAAAAATTTGGTCTTAAAGTTGAATTTATTGAGGCCCTTAAATTAACAAATGAGAAATATGCAAAAGATCTTTTACTAAAAAATCTTTATCAAAATAATAAGTTAAATATTCATATAATTAATGCTCTAGAGCCTTGGGGAGCAGAAATCGAACTTAAATTGATTAGGAAAATATTCGATATTTGCGAAACAGAGTTTTGGATTGCAGGTCTTAATATTCTTCATTTCAAAGCCCATCAATTAACTGATGAGAAATTATTATCTTTTATTTATCAAATAAAAATTTACGATAATTTCAAAATCAACTACAAGATAATCTCTATCTTAAAAAGAAGAGAAAGCGAAATGGTTTGTAAATTGCTCTATAAATATTCTTTAAATAAAGAATCAGAAATTGCTAAATATGCAATTTTTTCTTTAGGAAGTATTTGGAATGATAATAGTTTTGAACAATTATCAAAATTAGAAAGAGAAATAAGAAATACCTCTTTGCTAAAGTGCGTCCATAATCAGAAGTTAATTGCAAGTCAATTTAAATAGAATTAAATACTTCAAGAAATTATTAATTTGTAGCTAGCGAAAAATAATATTAATGAAAGTATTATTTTTACTTCATTCTCACCAATTTTTTTACTGCCTAGCCAACTACCAATACTTGCGAAAAATAATACTATCAAAATTTGTATGGTTATATTATCAATTGATTTTAAATTTGAAATATTATTAGAAATCAACCAAATAGATAGTCCACTCAATGAATTAAAAAAAATAAAAATTGACGATACCGTCGCTACAGTTTTGACTGGCATCCAGTTTAATAAAATTGATAATGGAGTAAGAAAAATACCACCCCCAGTGCCAGTAATACCTGAAGCTAATCCTAGTAAAATTCCTGTAAGATAAATAACCTTTGTTTTGGGGAGCTTTGGAAATTTTAAATTTGTATTGGTTTGAAAAAATTTTCCAAATAAAAATCTAATGCCAGAGAAAAATAAAATAATAGATAAAAATAATTTTATTATTTCAGATGAAATCTGCAAATAACCTCCAAGTATCGCAGAGGGAATTGAAAATATGAGGATTGGAATCAAAAAATTCTTATAAGTTTTTTTATCCAAATGTCCATCTTTTAGAAATCTTAAAGAATTAAGACTGGATACAGCAATATTTAAAATAAGAGCAGTTGGTTTTATTATTTCAACAGGCCTACCAAAAATTACCATACATGCGATATAACCAGAAGCGCCTGCATGTCCAACAATTGAGTATAAAAAAGATATTAATGAAATTCCTAAAAAGTAAGTCAATTTCTTATTTTATATAAAGTTGAAATTATTATTCTTTCAATCTATTTATGAGATTTACTAAATTACAAGGCTTTGTGTTTTCATTCAGTTGATGAGAAATTATATCTTGCCACCCTGTCATAACAGCATCCTTAGATCCAGGCAAAACAAATATAAACTTACCATTTGCAGTTCCTGCAATACATCTACTTTGTAAAGTACTAGTTCCTATCTTTTGAAATGATAAAAATCTAAAGGTCTCCCCAAACCCATCAATCTCTTTTTCTAATAAAGGTCTTACAGCTTCAGGAGTAACGTCCCTCGCAGTAATCCCTGTACCCCCTGTTGTAATAATAACTTCAACATCTGGGTTTGATATCCAGTCACTAAGGTATTTTCTAATTAGGTAAATGTCATCTTTACAGATCTTTCTTTCAAGTATTTTATGACCGTAATTTTCAGCTTCTAATAAAAGAAAATTCCCACTATCATCATTATTTATGTTACGAGTATCAGATACTGTGAGCAGAGCTATTGAAACCACTTAAAATTAAATTATTAGTTATATCATTACTATAAATGGGAATTGAAAGTTGTAATAAAATTAAAGTTATTTTATTTGCAAGTCTTGAGGAAGATATGGGATGGAAAGAAAAGATCTTAAGAATTGATAACAATGTTGAAATGAAAGTAAATTCAATATGGGATTTAATAAATTGCGATTTTCCAAAAGAGAATTTCATAGTCGCTGTAAATGATGAAATTGTTGATATGGATTCATCAATAAATACAGGAGATGAAGTAGCCTTTATGCCAATTTTTACTGGTGGATAATTCAAAAATACAATTTAGAATCCTAGAAGAAACTTTTAATCCTTATAAAGAATTCGAACTTTGGGAGAAGGTCAATAAAAATTCAGCAAACTCACTTTTCATTGGTAGAGTAAGGCCTTTTGATCAATATGGGAATGATTTAAAGAAACTAGAAATTATTCATAATAAAGGTATGACCGAAAAATATATTAAAAGATATTTAATGAACATTTCTAAAAAACAGGATAATTTATCCATTTTTCTTTTACACAGAATAGGTTTCATTTATCCTAATGAGCCTATTATTTTACTAGCAATAAGTGCGAATCATAGAGGTATCGCAAATAAATATCTCCAAGTAATACTTGAATTTACAAAATACAGCGTACCATTTTGGAAAAAAGAATGGACTTTTATAGGATCCTCATGGGTAAAAAAGAATACTGACTTAGGGTTTGAATTATAAAAAATTTTTTTTCAAAAGTTGTGCCCATAATAAAGTGCCTTTTTGACAAAAATCAATATCAGAAGGTATTTCTATTAATAAATCTGTATTAGAAATTGAATTAATCTTTGATGAGGATTGTTCTTTTGAAATATCTGCAATCAATTCACCTTCTTCATTAACAATAAGTTTTCCTCTAAGTAATTCTGGTCTCCCTTTTCTTCTTTTGAAATCAGAATCTAGCTTAACTTTAAACCTAAGAGGAAATTCAATATTATTAATTCCTTGAAGTTTCTGAAGCGCGGGCCACACAAGTTGGATGAAAGTAATAGCAGCAGAAACTGGATTCCCTGGTAATCCAAAATAAGGAATTTTTTCATTTATCAATCCAAAAGCAAAGGGTTTTCCGGGCTTTAAAAATAGTTTCCAAAATTTAATCTCTCCTATCTCATTAATAATATCTTTTAAAAAATCTTTCTTACCCACTGATATCCCACCAACTGAAATAACCACATCATTTAATTTAGAAATATTTATAAGAGAATTTTTAATATTTTGATAATTATCTTTTTCTATATGAATTTCATTAATTTCAAATCCAATATTTTTGGAGATTGATTTTATCAAAAAACTGTTACTTTCCCATATTTCTCCTTTCTTTCTTGCAGTTCCTGATTTGATTAGTTCATCTCCAGTAATTAGTAAACCTAATTTGGAAATTTTACTAACTTTAATAGTTTTTATACCACAACTTGCTAATCTACTTAAAATCCCTGGAGTAATCTTTACCCCTTTCTTGATTAATATTTCACCCTTAAATACCTGATCATTTTTTTCTCTAATCCAGGAGTTATTAGATGATTTTTCATTGATAAAAATATACTCATTTCCGTTTAAAAGTTCTAAAGAAACTTGTTCTTGAGGTATCACACAAAAACAATTATCTGGCACAAATGAACCTGTACTTATCGTTAAAGCTTCATCTTTTTTAAGAAGGTCATTAAATGGCTTTCCAGGAAAAGACTCTCCGACAATTTTCCATTTATTTCCTTTTGTAGTTAATTCTCCTAAAGCATATCCATCCATAACTGATGATCTATAACCAGGTATATCTTCTTCTGATAAAATTTCCTCCATAGAAACCTTTCCAAGTGCTTCATCTAAATTGACCTCTTCCTTATGGTAAGATTTATTGTTCACTATTAAAGAATCTATATCTTCCAAGATTTTTTTAATAGCATCATTTAGATAAAGACCCTTATTATTTATATCAATTCCCATTATTTTAAGTAATTAACTTCTTTTTAATATTCCATTTTTACCACCTTTTTTTTCTAAAAGGCGAATACTATCAATTGTTATAAAATGATCTAAAGCTTTAAGCATGTCATAAATAGTAAGAAGACCAATTGATACTGATGTAAGAGCCTCCATTTCAACACCTGTTTTAGAATGGGACTTGCAAAAAGCAATAATTTTAATTGCTTTCATTGATTCACAAATTTCGAAGTCAATCGTTATTTTATTCAATGACAACTGGTGACAAAGAGGAATAAGGTCTGAAGTTTTTTTTGCACCATTTATTGCAGAAAATCTAGCTGCTGCAAAAATATCACCCTTTTTAATTTTTTCATTTTTTATTTTATCTAATATCTCTTTATTTAGTTTAATGTAGCCTTCTGCTAAAGCCTCTCTTGTACTTTCTACTTTATTTGAAATATCAACTATATTCATTTCTCCACTCTCATTAATGTGAGTTAAGGATTTATCCATTTTTGTTTAGCAATATATTCAATAATACAAAAAATAAATTTTTAATAAAGCTAATATAAATTTTTTATACTTGGCATTAATTTATTAATAAAATATCAATTTAATTTTGGTAAATAATAAATCAAATCATTATTTTTACTTTGAGGATGATTTCATCAGAGACTTAAGATGTATTCCTCTATGCGTAAGAAGAAAACTGGATTTAATTGGAATAAAATTGAAACTCACTCATTGGCTAGATTTTAATTTAAATGAAAAAACTAAGATAGTAAATTGGCCAGACACTCAAAATGAGCTTTTGGATTTAAAGATTTTTTTAAAAAAAATTACATCCAATTCAAAATATGGAGAAGCAAAAGAAATAGAAAGATCGATTAATCAACCTTGGCAAGATAAAAATAAAATTCCTGAACAAGTTCTAAAAGCGGCGCTAGAAAGAGGAATTAAGATTTCAATTGAAAAGTGGAGAAATTTAAACGAATTAGATAGATTTGCTTTTTGTAAATTAATTAGACCTAGTCATGAACACCAAAATTTGGATAAAGCATTTGATGAGATTCTGAAATAAAGTTATTGTCTAGTTTGGAATAATTATTACTGAGCAGGCTTTTAATTCTGGTTGTTTTGATATTGGGCATGACTTTTCATGCATCAAAGAATTTACTTCACACATATTTTTTTGACTAAAACCCCAATGCATTGGTAAAAAAACTGTGCCTACCTTAATTTTGTCAGTAATGTGAACTTTTGCTTTTACTTTCCCTCTTTTAGATTTAATTTGTACTGTTTCATCATTTTTGATTGCTAAAGATAATGCATCTTTAGAATTAATTTCCAATAATGGTTCTGAATTCTTTTTTGAAAGTTTTTGAACTTTAGAAGTTCTTGTCATTGTGTGCCAATGACTAAGATATCTTCCAATTGTCAAAATTAGTGGGTACTCATCTGAAGGGGGTTCAGCCAAACCCAAAGGGTAATCAATACAAAAATTTGCTTTACCAGTTTCAGTTGGGAAACAACCATCCTCGTATAATCTTTTTGAGGATGTGGTAGGAAAACTGCCCTTAGGATAAGGCCATTGTTGAGGACCATTATTTTTTAATAATTGATATGATAATCCACTCATATCACATAACCTGTTAGTGGTTGTTTTTAAAAATTCATTATAAACATCAGATGAAGATTCATATTCAAATTGTTTAAAGTAACCTATCTTTTGCCCAAGTTCTGCAAATATCTGCCAATCTGGTTTTAAATTTTTGTTCGATTCTCTGAATGATGGACAAAGAGTTACTCTTCTTTCTGAATTTGTCATTACACCATCTTTTTCGCTCCATTGGGCAGCCGGCAATACCAGATGAGCAAATTTAATTGATTCACTTTGTTCATAAGATTCGTTGAGGATAATAAAAGGACATTTTAAAAGTGCCTTTTTTACAAAGTTTAAATTTGGCATGCTAACTAAAGGATTCGTAGCTGCAATCCACCAAATTTTCACAGTTCCTTTATTGATAGCCTCTATTTGTTCCCAAGCAGATAGGCCTTGTTTCTCAGATATTTTCCCCGTAGGGAACCCCCATATTTTTTCAATTTCATTCCTATCTATTTTATTTTTTACAAACCTATATCCTGGAAGAAGGTGAGATAGTCCACCAGCTTCTCTTCCTCCCATGGCATTTGGTTGGCCAGTCAAGGAAAAAGGACCAGCACCTGCTTTACCTAATTGACCTGTCATTAAATGAAGATTTATTAGTCCATTAACTGTTGCTGTCCCCTCTTGCCTTTGATTCAACCCCATTGACCAGAGGCTTAAAACACTTTTGCTTTCTCCCCATAATTTTGCAATATCAATAATTTCTTGCTTTGATATATTGCAAATTTCACTTATTTTTTTTAAATCCCATGTTTGAATATGTTTTACAAAATGACCATAGTTTTCAGTTGATTTCTCAATAAAATTTTGTTCAGTTAATTTATTCTTATACAGATAATTTGCGATCCCAATAAATAAAAAGAGATCTGTTCCAGAAGCAATTTGTAAGTAAAAATCTGCGATTGATGCAGTTTCTGTTTCTCTTGGATCGATCACTATCACTTTTAAATTATCATTAACGTTTCTTTTGCGTTTCTTAATTCGATCAAAAAGAACGGGATGACATTCTGCGGTATTTGTCCCTATTAAAAAAATTGAAGAGCAATGATCAATATCTTCATAGCAACAAGGAGGTCCATCAGAGCCAAAACTTCTACTATAACCAGCAACTGCTGAGCTCATACATAGCCTAGAATTAGCATCAAAATTATTTGTACCGATAGCTCCCTTTAGAAGCTTTTGAGCTATGTAATAATCTTCAGTATGAAATTGACCGGATCCGTACATAGCAATTGAGTCAGGTCCATGATTCTTAATAGAACTGAGAATATTTTCTTTAAGGATTTTGTATGATTCATCCCAGGAAATTTTTTTAAATTCTTCATTTAAATTTTTCCTATAAAGTGGTTCTTTTAATCTCCCTTCTTTAAGGGTCTCACATACCGTTGCTCCTTTTACACACAATTTTCCAAGAGTTGAAGGAGTATCCCTATCTCCACTTACTAACCATTTATCATCTGAAACAGAATTTTTAGGCCTCATTTTTAACCCACAGCCGACACCGCAATATGGGCATTGACTTTTAGTAACATTCATAAAATTACTTTTATAAATATCTAAATAGTTATTGTTTAAACGTAACTTTCAGCTTTTTCACCTTCATAAGCATCTGCAAATGATCCTTGTGGTTCTTTTAAGAAGAAATAGCAGAAAAATCCAACTACAAGACCTGCTATCCCTAAAACCTGAAAGAAAGCACTATTAGAAGCCGCAATTATTTCTGGTGAGGGATCTTTCCCTCCACCCATCCAAAGAGGTAAAAGACTATAAATATTTAGATAAGTTACTGCACCAACATTTCCATAAGCCCCAACCAATCCAGCTATTTGTCCCGTCACTCTTTTTTTAACTAAAGGAACTAAAGCAAAAGTTGAACCTTCTCCTGATTGAACGAAAAATGAACATAGCATAGTTAAAAATACAGCCATAAGAATTCCTGCTGATCCTGTAAAAGTTCCAGGTTTTATTAAAGACATCAAAAGATATCCAAAACCTAATCCCATTGTTAAGAATCCCATTGTATTTTTTCTATTACCTGTTCTGTCAGATATTAATCCTCCTGCAGGTCTAGCTATTAAATTCACAAATGCATAACATGATGCAAGTATTCCAGCTATTGCTTTAGGTAAATCAAATGTAAATTCAAAGAAACTTGGAAGCATAGAAACCACCGCTAATTCAGAACCGAAATTCACAATATAAGTTAGTTCTAAAATTGCTACTTGCTTAAATTCATATCTATCTTCTTTGGGATAAATTTTAGTTCCTTTCAACAATTCAATATTTGTCCTTACAATTCCCCAAGTCTGAAAAACAAACCAAGCCAATACTGCAAGCAAAGCTATTGGATAAGTAGAAGAAGTTAGAAAACCTACCTTCTGAAGTCTCCAGCATAAGACAGAAAGAATTGCGACAAATGGAACATTCATTCCAATTAAACCCCAGAAATCTCTAATACTGGTAACTTCTAAACCTGCTGTTTTATCTGGCCTCTGATAAGGTTTTCCCGGTGGAGTATCAGTTACATTAAAGAAATAAATAACTCCATATACGAAAGAAATGATTCCAGTAAGTGCTATGGCACCTCTCCAGTTAAGAACCGCTCCAGTAGGTAATTCAAAACCTCCTGAAAATGACAGAAATCCAGCTACTGCAACCAGTGAAAGGGCAGAAAAGGCAGAACCAAAATTTCCCCAGCCTCCATATATTCCTTCAGCCAAGCCGATTTCTTTTGGAGGAAACCATTCTGATACCATTCTTATACCAATAACAAATCCTGCTCCAACTATTGATAAAAGCAACCTAGAAATTACAAGTTGATTAAAAGTTTGAGCGCTCGCAAATAATAAGCATGGCACTACAGAAAATATCAAAATAGTTGAGTAGGTTTTTCTTGGACCAAATTTATCTAATAACATTCCGATCAATACTCTTGCTGGAATTGTTAGAGCCACATTACAGATTGCAACCGTCCTAATTTGAGCAACAGATAAACCTAAATCGGCTTTAACAGTCGTCGCAAGAGGAGCGAGATTAAACCAAACTACAAATGTAAGGAAAAAAGCAAACCAAGTGAGATGAAGAGTTCTATATCTTCCATTCAAAGACCAAACATCACTTAACATAAAATTTTGCAAACTAATTTTTTACAAACATATTTTTCGGAAGAACTATAAATTGTTATGAAATATACAATTTTTAAAATGTAAAGATTTCACTTTTAAGAAAATATTAAATATTCCTAGTTGCTTCAGTCAAAACTAGAAATTAAGAGTAATAATAATGTTTTATTGATGTTCATATTTACACACAGAAAAACTTCGAAAAAATTTTTAGGACATGAAAAGTAATAATAAAGATTTCAAAGCTTTTATTTTTGCAGGAGGAAAGAGTTCAAGGATGGGTTTTGATAAGGCATTAATTAATCATCCTCAGGGCAGTAATTGGCTCAATCATAAAATTAAAATTTTAAATGATCTTAATTTGGAGACTTATCTTTTAACTAACCATAAAAATCATTTTGAAGAGATTGATTCAAATAGTGATGTGAAAGTTATTTTTGATAACTACCCGTTTGAAGGCCCTTTACATTGCATGGAACAGATTTTTGCAACTTACAATTTAAATACTAAAAATGTTCTCATAATCCCAATTGATATGCCTAATTTAACTACAAAAATTGTTTCTTCTTTCATCGATTATTGGGGAGAAAATAAGAATTATGCTCTTCTTTCTCATGATGGAAATTCTGTACAACCATTGTTTGCTATTTATCCAATTAATGAAGTAAATAACTCTAAATTGAAAGAGAGATTAAATGCTGGCAAAAAGAATTTTCTTGGATGGGTTAATTTAATTCCTCATAAATATTTTTTTGCAAGAAACGAGGAATTCATTAATATAAATTTCAAAAGCGAATTAAAATATACTAAATATGAAAAATGAAAAATTGAAAGATTTATTAAATAGAGGATTAGAAGTTTTAAGGATATCTCTTCAAGAAAATTGTAATTTTTCTTGCATATACTGTAAACCAGAAAATAATAATTTAAAGTCCTTAAGTGTTGAACAATTTAAAAATATTATTTATGTTGCTTGTAAGTTAGGAGTTAATTCTTTAAGACTTACAGGAGGAGAACCTTTATTAAGTACTCAATTGGAAAAACTCCTTTATGAAATCAAATTACTGAGAAAAATAAAATCTAATCCAATATCAAATTTACAAGATGTTGCTTTAACTACTAACGGTTTTTTACTTTCAAAAAAAAAGGCTGATTCACTTTTCAAAAATGGTTTGGACCGAATAACAATAAGTTTGGATGCTATTGATCCAGATATTTTTTCGAAAATGATAGGAGAAAACAATAAATTAATTGGTAGAGAAAAACTATATAAAGTTCTTGAGGGTATAGATAACTCAATTGATGCTGGATTTAGTCCGAAAAATGGGAAATTGAAAATAAATACAGTTATTAAAAAAGATATAAATGATAATCAAATTTTTGAATTAGTTAATTTTGCAAGAGAAAGATCAATTGAAATTCGCTTTATAGAATATATGGATGTTGGATCCGCAAATAATTGGAAGTCATCCGAAGTACTTTTTTCAGAGAGAATTATTAATTCTTTAAAAGAAAAATATCATCTATCAAATTTAGGTAGATTTAAAGGTCATACAGCCAACAGATGGTTTATGGGAGATTCTGAAAGTTATGTAAGTACAGTCTCTTCGATAAGCAATCCATTTTGTTCTGACTGTAATAGATTAAGAATTACTAGTGATGGTTATGCTTACACTTGTCTTTTTTCAAGTGAAAGTAAAAATCTTAATCAATGGTTAGCGGAACCAATTAATATATTGGAATTGGAAAAAGAAATTAAGAAAATTTGGAGATCGAGAGATGACAAATATAGTGAAAATAGAATAAAAATTTTAGAGAAAGATTCAAAAAAATATCCAAAAAATCATCCCTCAATGGCATATCTTGGAGGTTAAAAAGATGTTATGTATAAATTAAGACAATAAATAACATTGAAATAAGAGAGATTTTATAAGAAATATTTTTTTAAAATGCGTTTTGCAATTATCCTTGGTTTCTTACTTGGAATAACTCATGGGGTTTTTGTATCTGAGGGACATTCTGCAAATAATTTTGAAAATAATCAATTTTTAATAACCGAAAAGTCTGTAAATATATTTTCTCCCCTTTAAAGTTCTTATTTTTTTAAGAAGTTTTTGTATTGTCATGAACAACTTGTTAATAAAATTGTACTTATAGTTAATATGTAGCGTAGACTACAAAAACGTTCATCTCGTTTTACGAGCCGCATTAAGATTGAAGCCAAGGAACGGGGACTTCGGTCAAAAATGAAATTTAGTCAAATAACTATTATGTCTAGTAACCTATCTACCTCAGTAAGTAGTAACTATACTACTGCTATATTTGCAGGTTTTCTTGGAGCATTTATTGTTGGTTCTCTTGGAGTCCAGCTTGTAAGAACTCAAAAGCCTTCTCTACCATCTCAAACGTTAAAAGTTCAACCTGTCATCGCTCATCAATCAACTTTATGGGCAGCTTTAGGAGAACAAGATACTCCTATTCTTAAAAATAAAGTTTCGTCTAATCAATCGATTAGAGTTATTCCAGTAGTTGGGTCTGAAGCAACTCTTTGGTCACCTCTGGCAGGAAATTAATTTTAGTAATATTCTTACTCCTGATTTGAAAATAACCTCTAATTTTTTCCTCAAGAGTTTGAAGATTTGGTGGTTTTAACATTAAAAAAACTCTTTTATTTATAGCTCCTCTGCCCAAGGAGCTTTTTTTTGGATTCATTTTTAAATGACCCCCTTATGCCTTTGAAGGCAATCTTCAATTATTGATCTAAGCAAAGATGAATTGCTGCAGTTGTAATGTTCAAATAATTGACCAAACTTTTCAAAAATAAATTCATTAACTCTGCATTGAAGTGTTGGAGTCGCATCAACTTTTCGTGATCGTTCCTTAACATCAAGCAACATAAAATTAATTAAATTAAACTACTTATATATTTTCGCTTGCTTGAAAACCATTGCAAAAAATAGGTTTTAAAATATTACCAGTCTGGGTAAATGTGGCCAAATGGGTCTTCTCCAATCGGCTCCTCATAAAATTCTCCTTTTTTTAAACCTCTTTCGTATTGATCAATAATTTTCTGATAGGAGTTTATAGAAGGTATTAAATCTCCAACATAGCTTTGTTCCATTTATCTTATAAATATTCTCTTAATAATCACTATATACAGAAATCACAGAAATTATGAATAACAAATTATTTCCCCATCGCTCTTCTTAATTTTGCAGCTTCATCGAAACCCTCCATTATTGTAAAGGTAGAATTCTCAGTTGCTTTACTTCTCAACTTTGAAAGTTCTCTATATTCTTCAGATTCAAAAGCTTCAACTGCTTCCCTCATGGAAGGAAATTCACAAATAACAGCTAAATTAGAATCCTCAGTTCGTTCCTTTCCTAATGGTTCTGAATCTTTAGCAAATACTTCCCCACCAATTTCTTTTAGCCATGGAGTAACTTTATTTACATACTCATCAAATAATTCCCGATTAATTATTTTTGCCGTTGATATCCAATAGCCTTTTGCTCCTTTTTTATCCATAAAAATAATCTTTAAACTAAATTTAAATATAATTTACAGTTTAATATCGTTCTTTATGAAAATTTTTATTAATATAATATGTTTTTTTTTGAAAAAAATAATTGAATATAAAACTAAATACGCTTAACTTTTAAAAAGAGCACTAGTTATTAATTATCTATATCTAATATGGATTTCATCAATAAGAACAAAATCCTTACAGTTATGGCTGCAATAGCAATTTTTTCCTTTATTTTAGAAAAAACTGGGATTATCCACCCTTGAAAATTATTTAAATTAGAAATTTCTAGATAAAAAAATTGAACTTAATGAAATAAATAAACCACAAGAATTGCTGCAACAATGAGTATTGGAGATAATGCTGTAAACATTAAAGTCTTGAAATTAAGTTCCATTTACATTTAAATAAATATACAAACTAAGTAAAGAATACTTTTAAGTATTGGCAATAAGTAGAATTTAAATTGTTTAGATATGCAAAAAAAATGAATAAAAAAAGATATCAGGAAGAATATGAAGAAGGTTCTAATTTACTTTGGCCTAGCGAAGAAGAAGATAAAATTACCAGAAAATTTTATAGAAATTTATCGCACCTATCTAAAAAAGAAATTCATAATAAAAATAAAAATTCGAATTTTTTACAACAAATTTTTAGAGTCTTAACTGGAAAGGCAGGTTCGTCAAAAAATATAGATAATTCTATAAAAAAATTTTAGCTTAAATAATTTATTAAATAAAAAATATGCATAATTCAAACAAGAAAAGCAAAAATCAAACAAACAGTATTTTTCTTCATAAAACTAAAATTTTTTCAACTATAGTCTTCATCCCATTTCTTTACTTATTAGGTTGGATATTCTCACAGTCATTTTTATTCTTAAGTTTAAGCAAAGAAACTTTATCTTTAATAGGAACGATATTTACATTCTTATTATTTATTTCCTTAATGCCTGCATGGTTTAATTTTCGATGGCAAATAAGAAATAGTTGGGAAACACTTGGTTTAAATAATAAAACTTTTTTGAATAATATCTTATCTTTTTCTCAAGGGATTATTTTTGCTTTAATATTACTAATTTTAATTTTGATACCATTACTCAAAAGTAATTACATTACTTTTTCAGGAGGATTGTCTTCAGACATAATATTAAATGGGATTTTACTTACTTTTGGCATTGGGGTTGCTGAGGAAATAATTTTTAGGGGATGGCTTTTAGAAGACTTAAAACTTCAATTTGGAATAAAAGTTGCTTTAATTAGTCAATCTATAGTTTTTAGCCTTGTTCATATTGGATTCAAAATGCCATTTTGGAATACATTAGGCATTCTTTTAGGTTTATTCACTTTAGGAATCCTTTGTTCAATAATAAGATTAAAAGATGAGGGATCATTGTGGGGTGCTATTGGTCTTCATGGTGGACTTGTCGGTATTTGGTTTGTTTTAAATAATGGTTTAATAAATATATCTAAAGAAGCGCCTGTCTGGTTAGTTGGTTATGGCGCGCCTAATACAAATCCATTAGGTGGTTCCTACGCTATTTCATTATTACTAATTTCCTGCATTTTTTACTTTTTAAAATTTAAGAATCAGATATTCAAATTTATAAAGTAAAGTAGGAATCGTTTTAAAATTTATATTAATTTCGCTAAAGTCAACAATGAGTTGAGACTTTCTAATTTTTTTTGAGCTTGAATTATCATTCTTTTAGAATCTGGAACACAATCAGCCTGTAATGATAATGCATAAGAATATTCTTCATTAGTGATAGCTATGCATTTTTCAATCTTTGATTTTGAATCTGAATCAATCATATTAAGACTATCTATTAATTTTTTACCCGCAATTTGCAAAAGGAGTTGATTAAAAGCTTGTTCTGATAAATTATTATTCAAATCTGTTTTTTTTAAATGCTAAGCATTGTCCAAACAAATTGCTAATGAAAATTAATAAATTAACTTATATATTCCTATAAAAAATCCTTTAATTTTATAGAGATATTAATTTTTCTTTTAAATAGATATAAATACTGATGGCTTTTTATAAAAAAGTTGTCAAATTTAAATAAAGTTTAAAAATAAAATTATGAACTTAGAGGCAGGATTTCAATTCATTATTTTTTTGTTTTTGTTTGGATCTACTAATTACTTGATGATGTTAAATAGATATGAAAATGACCTTAAGAAAAGAAAAATTATACAAAAGAATAGAATTACAGAGTTATATCCTAAAGGAACTTTTATAAGCGTATAAATTTATAAATAAAATATATTCATAATTTAGTTTTTTGAATTTAGTAACTGATATTGGAAAACATTTTAAAATTTAAAAAATTCGTTTTTGAGAAATAAATTTATTTTTGTAAATTTGAAATCATTTTAAAAGGAAAATTTATTTACCATTTAGGATTAGTTTTTTCCCATCCTTCATTTATTAATTTTTTCCAAAATAATCTTGCATCTTGGATCTTCATTTCTTTTTTTGTTTTCATTAAAGGAGGATTTTCTCCATGAATACCCATGACGATGCCTTCTTCAATAAACATAAATTCGATCAAATCCTCTTTATTCTCGTTTTTTTTATAAAAACGAATTACTCCAACAGAGTTAGAATCAATTAACCAAAAATCATATTCTTTTTTCATTTATTAGGAAGTTTAATGAAAAGAAATCAAATCAAAGATATCAATAAAATAATTCAATTTAGACATTGAAAGTTAAAAAATATTTTCATCAAAATTAATTTAAATAATTTAATATTTTCTCTGTCGATTCTTCTTTAATTCTCCCCGTTTTTTTTTTGAATCAAGCCTTCTATTTCGAGAAGCTTTTGATGGTTTCGTGGCTTTTCTAACTTTGGATGAATTTTTTAATGAATTTCTAATTACTGAGCTTATTCTTTTAATTGCTATTTGTCTATTTAGTAATTGATTCCTTTCTTCCTGGACGGCTAAACAAATACAGTTATTGACTAATTTAGTTTTCAATTTTTTCGTTAAAACTTTCTTTTGATAATCATTTAAGACTTTTGATTCTTCGATATTAAAAATAATTTCTACTCTAGTATTAGTTTTATTGACTTTTTGACCTCCTGGGCCAGATGATCTAGAAAAACGCCATTTTAATTCTCTTGAAGGAATTACAAATCTAGAAGTAATAATTAAATCCATTTTTATTTCTAAAATATCCTAAGCTCACTTTCGAATATAGTTGTACATTACCAATTAAAAATAGATCGGTAAATACTGGCCGGTTTAGTTAGGTAAACCGAAATTCGGTGTATTTGCCGTATAACTTTCTTCGGTTTGTATCCTTACAAGATTCAAATATTTGTAAGATATTTGATTTGTACTTAATCCAAAGGTCACTATGTATTCAATGTTTGATCTTCTTTTTGAAACTTCTTCATATCATCCAGTATATGTTATTTCTGATACCGAGATGAAAGAACTCAAGAAAAACCATCATCAAGAAGAACTTGATGAAATCACAACCCAAAGAAGAAAACTTGAAGATGCTTTTAAATCACAATTAAAACATCTTGAAGAAAGGGAAAAAGAAGTCAAGAATGAGCTTAAATTACTTTCCGGAACTAAAGGAAAATCATAGTTTTTTTTTCAAAAAAATTATTACTAAAAAGTCGGTTATTTTTAACCGTCTTTTTTCTCAATTAATATGTAAATTTCTTTAGCCACGAATTGATAAAATCTTTTCCATAATGAATATATGAAAGATAAACAAGAAAAAATAAGAATGTTTTTACCTTTTAGTTGGGTTGTATGTGCAGTTATATCTTTTGCCTACATTAATTCTCATTTAATTAATACTTAGTTAAATGGATAAATTATCAAAAGAACAAGTATTAGCTTCTTCAAGCGGATGGGTAGCATCTATACTAAATTTTTTACCAGGAGTTGGAACTGGTTATTTATACCAAAGAAGATGGTTGCCATATTTTATTACTGCTGGAGTGGTAACTGCATGGTTTGTTACAGGAATAATCCTGCAAGGTGATAAAGCACCAAGTCAAACAGAACAATTAATAGGTATATCAGGCTTATTTCTCATATCAACAATAACAGTAGTTGAGGCTAATTTAGCTTTTAAGAAAGCTGTAAAAATAGCTTCTATTAAAAAAGAAGAAGCAAAAACCCCGATTAAAAAAGGATGGTTTAAATAGATTCTTTCAATTGTAGAAGAATAAAATTTCTTTTTCATTTAGGCCCTCCCAACCGGAATCAACTAATAATTTATTTAAAGTTTCTTTATCAAAATGCTTAGAACCTGTTTTAACACATCTATTTCTCATTGACTTTTTGACTCCGCTTCTTTCTCTTTTGTTTTCTTCATTCATAATCCTGTTATAAAGCTCAAGCATTTTAGGGGGGATTGGAGTCCCATCAAGGTCAATACCATTTTCAATTGCCTCATCAACTGCTTGCATCCCTATTTTTTTCATAAAGTTTAATTTATCTATAGAGAGTATCCTATAAGAAAAAATATTAGTTTCTAAGGTGTTGAATAATTAATTTACTGATTTTGAATTTCCTTTAAGACTCTTATTGCCTCCTTTATGTGTTCTGGGCCATTCAACAAATCTCGAAATATATGTTTAACAAATCCATTTCTATCGACAACATAGGTAACTCTTCCATCTAATAAACCAAGTACTTTGGGTACTTTGAAAGCCTTTCTTAGTGAATCATTTTTATCACATAGCAAAGGATATTGTAATTTATTTTTATTGGCAAATGCCAAGTGGCTTGAGGAACTACCATTACTTACTCCCCATACTTGCGCACCAAGGACTTTAAAAAGGTCATACTTATCTCTAAATCCACAAACCTCTATTGTGCATCCAGGGGTATCATCCTTTGGATAGAAAAACAAAACTAAAGGAGTTTTTAATTCATTATTTGTTCTTTTAGTCCCATTTTGATCTAGTAAAGAAAATTGAGGTACTTTATCTCCAATCTGCAAAATAATATATGTAAAACTCTATCTTAGAACCAAATAATATTTTTCTGTGACCAAAAACAACAAAGTTTTGGGCAAATTTTTCATACATTGTTCTAAAAGATACTAAAAGATTCTTTTTATTTAATAAAGTTATTGAATAGATCTATTCTCATGGAATTTGCCATATATAGTTTTTTATTTTTCATTCTCTTTTTGGGAATACTTTTTAATTTAAAAATAACTAACAACAAGAGAGTTAACGAAATAAAAGAAAGATTAAGAAAAAATTATAATTGGAATAAAAAAAATTAATATCTTTAAAAATGATATTTAGAATTTTATTTTTTCATTTGGGGTAAATACAGAACAGTAATTACTTACAATATTTTTTAATTCAATTTCGGAAGAATTCTTAGATTCTAATTTTAGTTTTTCTATAGCTTGTTTAGCATCAATCTCTCCTAGACGGTATCTAGCACATGTATCCAATACTTTAAACATTTTTGTAGTAACTGCCTTTGATGGATGTATAAAGGCAAATAAGAAAAAAGCAGATAATAAGATTTTCATTATATTTAAAATAAGTTAATTACATTTTTGTAATTTAGTTTGGTTTATACAAAGCTGATTTTTAAAAGAATAAGAAAGCCAAAAATAATTTGGATTAAATGTGATGACTTATTGAAAAATTTTTACTTGCTAATAACCAAAATTTATTAATTTATCATTTCCATCCTATACAGTTTTGATATAAAGTTAGTCATATCTAAAAAATAGATTTTGAAATTAATCAAAAAAATAATTAAAAGGCACAAAAAACTTATAAAGTGATACCAAGAAAAATTAAAATTAAGTGATTACCAACTACTTTGTTTTTTTAAGAGAGTAATAGTTACACTTATTTTTTATAAACTTCTTTGAAGAGTAACAAAGCTAGTTTATAAAATGATATTTTCAAATCATTAGATTATATTAATAATAGATTTTAAATAATGAATTAAATAGACTTTTATCATGAATATCTTTGGGGTAGGTTTACCAGAAGTAACTGTAATTTTAATTCTAGCTCTATTAATTTTTGGTCCTAAGAAATTACCAGAATTAGGTAAACAACTTGGCAAAACATTAAAAAGCTTAAAAAAAGCATCGAATGAATTTCAAAATGAGATAGATCAAGTAATTAATGAGCCAGAGAGTGAAATTTTACCAAAATCTCCTCAGAAAAAATTTACCAATGATCTCGAGCAAGTTACTAAAAAACCAGAGGAAAAGGATTTCTCAGAATCAGATAATAATGAAAAATGAGATAATTCAAAGGCCAATTACCCCTATAGAAGAATTTGAAATAGCATTAAACAAAGCAGAACTTTCAGATGAAGATTATGAATTGATTGACTACATCAGATACACCAGTGTTTTTACCCAACCAAGTCTTGTTAAAGATTTAAAAAGGCCATCCAAACCACCTCTTCTTACGAATCTTTGCCAAATATGCAGGAAAATTGGATCAGAGATGCCTGAGCACTTTAAGAAAGTAATTGATTGGTCAATACAAATGAGTGAACATGATACAAGATGGGATGGTCATCTAATTTGTGCAGAGGCATTAAGTGTAGATAAAATACCGATAAGTCCTTCCCATGGAACATCTTTATTTGATGTTCTTGTAGTACACAAAGAATTATTTCTGGGATTTGACTAGCAAAAAAATATTAATCATCTAATGGAATTGAATCGGTATCAATTACATCCTTGGAATCTTCATATTTACTTCTTTTGGTATCAATCCAGTTATTAATATATGCAACAATTGGAAAGGAACCTCTATAAATAAAAATTGATGTTGGTAAAGCACTCAATAATCCAACCAAAGGATTTTTGAAAAGTAATCTTCCTGCTTTGATATTAAATAAAATTATAAGAATTGAAGGAACCAAAACTTTAATTACTGTTTTTAAAGCCTCAACCCAACCGACACGATATATCCACCATATCAAGACTATCCCAATTACATATAAAAATAAGTAAGTCATACATTTAATATAGTGTTTATTTAGTTTTATTGGTCTTTACAAAAAACAATTTAATTTTTTTCTAAGGCTTTAATATAAAATTATGCATAAAAGTTAAAATGAGTTTCTCTGAAATAAAAAAATTTTTAAAACAAATGCAGTCAGAAGATAATTTAAGAAAAGAGGTAACTTCTTCTGCAACTGCAGATGATGTAGCACTTATTGCTCAAAGACTTGGATATAGTTTCTCTGGTGATGATCTTTTAAGATTTAATGGCCAAAAAGTGGATAAAGTTACCGTCAGAAAAGTTGATCACCCTGGTGAATATCACTAAAGGATCAAGACTTAATCCAAATTGCAAGTCCTCCTCCTCTTCCTCTAGCACACATCCAATTTTTTTCTTTACTTATAGCTATTAGAGAGAAAAAAGGCATTTGCTTTTCTTCTGGTTTTTTTAAAGATTTATTCACTAAGGTGAAATTTCCAATGTTTATTATTAAGTTCTCGAAGAAAAAGGGCAACAGAGGCCTCATACCTTTTAATGATGCTTGCCCACAGAAAATAATCGATAATATTCCAAAACTAACTGAATTTTTTATCTGGTAATTAATTATATTTTTTTTAGAATTAGTTTTTTTTAATTCTAATTTTGCTGATAATACTTGAAGAATGGAACTAGATATATTATCTATTTCTTTTGAGCCTTTCTTCCAAACGGAATTAAATTTCCAAGTTCCTATTAAATCTTCATATCCAATACCACTTCCATCTTTTTTAGAAATACTCTCTAAATTTTTTATTTCTGTATATCTTGGTAATTTTTTTGCCTCGAGAGTCATTTTAAATATTATTTTTATTCATCATAAAAAGGTTTCAAAGAAAAATAAAATAAAATTTATTTTTTATTTCAAAATATTTCTAAGAAAGCAGAGCACAGGCACACATTCGTAACAAATTTAAACTATTATGTTTACATAACTTAATTTTAAAGATGGATTTTATTTCTAAAAGACAAGGTCATATTCCACTAAAGGCTGTTCCTTATATATTTTTCCTTGCAGTTGTTCTTAGTATCACAACAACAACAACAAATAATTTTGTTTAAGCTTTAAGACTTATTCTTAGGGTTTAATTTTTGATGAATAAATACGACGTAATAATTATAGGTAGTGGTATTGGGGGTTTATGTTGCGGTTCTATATTAGCTCTAGCTGGTAAAAAAGTTTTAATAGCTGAAGCTCATTCTCAACCTGGAGGTGTTGCTCATAGCTTCAATATGAGAGGTTACAAGTTTGAATCTGGTCCCTCATTATGGAGTGGCATTGGCAAATGGCCTACGACCAATCCTTTAGGGCAAATACTTAGATTACTTGACGAAAAGGTTGAACTTATTAAATATCAAGGATGGCATGTCAATGTTCCTGAAGGCGAATTCAATTTGGAAGTAGGACAAGAACCATTTAAAGAAAGAATAAGATTATTAAGAGGTGAAAAGTCTGTTAAAGAGTGGGATTCATTTGTATCAGGGATAAAACCTCTTAGTCAAATAGTAAGCGAAATCCCGCTCCTCTCTAGTTCACCTGAAACAATTAATTTTTTAGAAATTATAAAATTAGCATCTAAATTCTTACCTAATATAAAATCATTACCAAAGCTAAATGGTGGTTTTGGGGATATTGTCGACAGTCACCTAAATGATCCTTTCCTTAGAAACTGGGTTGATTTACTTAGTTTTTTAATAAGTGGGATGCCAATGCATGATACAAATTCTGCTGCGATGGCTACATTATTTGATGAATGGTTTAAACCTGAATCGTATTTAGAATATCCAAGGGGAGGAAGTGAAAGTATAGTAAAGGCATTAGTTGATGCTTTCAAAAAAAATGGCGGTGAACTTATTCTTTCTTCTAAAGTGGAAACTGTAAATTTTAATAAAAATATTGCCTCAGGGGTAACTTTAGAAAATGGTTCCAATTTTATTTCGAACTTTGTCGTAATGAATACTGATGCTTGGACTTCCAGAAACTTAATTCCACAAGAATTCCAAAAAAAATGGAGCCCAAAGGCTAAAGATATTAATAAATGCGGTTCTTTTCTTCATATTCATTTAGGTTTTGATGCCTCTGGTCTACAAAATTTACCAATCCATGCAATACACGTTGATAACTGGGAGAGAGGAATTACTGCAGAAAGAAATGTAGCAGTTTTCTCAATTCCTTCTGTATTAGATAAGAGTATGGCGCCAAAAGGTAAACATGTCCTGCATGGGTATACTCCTGCCAATGAACCATGGGAAATTTGGAAGAATTTAAATTCTAATGAGTTAGCTTACAAAAAACTTAAAGAGGAAAGATGTTCAATATTTCTCAAATCTTTGAGAAAAATGATACCTGATATAGATAATAGAATTGAGATAAAATTGCTTGGCACTCCTTTAACGCATAAAAAGTATACCAATACTTATTGTGGTAGCTACGGCCCAGCATTATCGGCCGCTCAAGGAATATTCCCTGGATGTAAAACATCAGTTAAAAATTTGCTTACTTGTGGAGCAAGTACTTTCCCAGGAATTGGTATACCTGCCGTCTCAGCAAGTGGAGCATATGCAGCTGAAAAAATCATGGGGAAGAAAGAATATAAAAACCTTCTTAAAACGATAAATCTTTAAAGCATTCGACAAAGTCGAAAAAATATCTTTAGTTAAGAAATAAGAAGAAAAAAAGAAATTTTTTTTACGAATGATATTCTTTATTTGAACATAACTTTTACTTATAGTTTTTATATGTTTTTCTTATCTATTCCCCAGGCTTGGCACTTAGCTGGTACTTGGTCAGAGCAGCTACCAAACGATTCAAATCTAATAGGAATGAGTCAAACAGAGTTGATGATGACTTTGCATTCTATCTTCGTACCACTTTTACTAGTAATTTCATATTTTCTATTTCTAAAAATCTCTAAAAACGAATCAAAAAAAGTTAAAGGCTAATTTCTTTTAGAAGAAGCTTTTATTTTGCCGAACTTCTTCTAAAAACTTTTCTTCCAGTAGAAGTATCAACGGAAGTGGAATTAATCTCTTCTTTAGTATTGGAATTACCGTCATCATTTTCAATGTCGCTTTTATCCATTTCGGCACAAACCCCCACTACCATTGCTGCTTGCAGTTGATCTGGTAAATCCCCAATAGTTAATAAAGCTTTTAAAACTAGCTGAAGACGAGTTTCCCTATCTATTTCTGGCCTTAGCTTTTTAACTGTATTCCAAAGTTCTTGAGTAACTTCTTTCAAAAGTTCGCGATCTACAGACAAATTTAAAACCTTTTTTGTATTTCTATATAATCTAACAAAGAATAGGGATTCTTAAAATATTTTTAGTAAAACTGAATATTAGTTGAAATTTTTTATTACTAGAAGGCAAGTTGTATTTGTTTTGAAAACTTATTATCTTCTTGTATATTTTTAGTAGATTTTACATTTTCAAAGTTACTAAAAAACTTTTTTTTAATTTTTATTGGAGTACTAGAGAATTTACAATTAGCTTTTGAAAGTGAGTTCCACTCTTTTGGATTAAATGTAGCGTAAGGAGAAGAAGATAAAATTTTCATTTTTAATAATACACGTGTACTAATAATAGTACGAAAATACTATTATGCAACTATTTAATTCTGAAAGTGTTTATTTTGATAAAATAAAATAAAAATTATTTATCTTTCTTAGTTTTCTCATAAGAATTTTATATATTTCTTGGTATCATCAAAGACAAATTAGTCCTTAATTTAAGCAATTCAGAACCAATACCTTTAAAAACCCTGTTAACTAGTGAAATTTCTTGAAATTAATATTGACAAGTTATTTTGCAATAAAGCTCCTATAAAAAATTAAGTTATTTATTATCTAATGCTTTTAAGTACTCAAAAAAGATTGAAAATCCAAGAAATAATTAGAAGAATATCTCTAGATAAAGAAGTTTCGTTAAAAGAAAGAATATACGTTGAAAAATACGCAAAACACAGCTCGACAATATCTCTTTGGTTAAAAAAAGGAAATAGTATCAGAAGACATGGAAGACAAAGCGAAGATAGTATAAATGGTCTAATTCAATCGTTAGGAATTGATGGATTAGACGGAGAGAATCATTTCAATCCAAATAAAGATGATATTTCTGACTGGTTTGGAAGTTCACCTGACTGGATTAAAAGGAGCTAGAAAATCATTCAATCTCTAACTTATCCATGCATTAGAGAATAAATAAACACTAATTACTGATACGATCCCCCAAAAAATCCAAGGGAGTAACTTTATAGGAAAAAAGTAGTTGTTAGTAAATGTATTCATAAAATAATCTAATTTTTAACTAGATTATTTGCAATTTTGAATTTTGAAAATAGGTTTAATTGCTCTAATCACTCAAAATGAATGATATGAATATTAAACATGTAAATAAAGTACTAAATATTTAAGAAAATTAGCGAAGTTTATTTCAATCTCAAAAATTAAGCAGCTATCTTTTCATTATTAACTTCAAAATCAATTTTCTTGATATTTTGTTCATTTGAATTATCCCAATATTTAATTAATCTTTCTAACTCATTAATTCTTTTTTTAGCATTAGCAATCTTTTCAGTTGAAGTCATTTAAAAACTATATCTATTTAAAATATGCATTAAAAATTTTTTTTTTCAATGGTTAATTTTGATTTGCTTAAACTTTAAAAATATTAATTATTAGTTAAAAGTTTGAACACCAAGTATTTAAGTAATTATACTTATTAATAGAGACTAAGGTTTTTATGAAAAATTTGAATTCATTTATTCTAAACAATACGGTTAAGGTCCTTGATTTTGTTTATTCTGATAGGCATTTACAGAGATTTTGGGTATTAGAAGTTATTGCAAGGTCTCCTTATTTTGCTTTTCTTTCTGTTCTTCATTTCAAAGAATCACTTGGAATTAAAAATGACATCACAATGTTTTTGATGAAAGAACATTTTTACCAAGCCATTAATGAGACAGAGCATCTAAAAGAAATGGAAAAAAGAGGAGGAGACAAGTTTTGGATTGACAGGTTTTTAGCAAGACACCTTGTACTTGTCTATTACTGGATCATGGTTTTTTATTATTTCTGTTCTCCAAGAAATGCTTATGACGTAAATATCAAAATTGAAGAGCATGCATTTAATACCTATACAAAGTACCTAAAAGATCACCCTGAAGATCAAAAGATAAAAGAAATTGCACAAGACGAACTTAATCACGTTGAAGAACTTAATGAAGCCTTAGCGATGATAACTCAATCCTAAATTAAGACTGAAAAATCAAGAAAAAATACTGCAAACATTATCGAGGAAGAAATCAAGCTAATTCCGATAATCAATGAAACATAGCCTTTTCGCCTAGGCAATTTATAAAAGAGCACTCCAATTACAATTGCGATTATTACGGCAAAAAATATTACGATTTTTTCGGTTAAAGAATTTAAGTGGAGTGTTAAATTTGTACTTCCAAAGAGTTTTAGATAATCAGATAAAAATACTTCGCCTTCAATTTTTTTAAAATATAAGAATGTACTTATCAGAGCAGAACTTAATAAAGAAAATACTGCAAGAGCGCTAACTGGCTTAGTAAGTCTATTTATTGTTCTATTGAAACTTACTAGCAGACTCAATATAAGTAAAGCCATACCCATTGGTATCAAGGGAATCAAGATAGAAATGTTTATGGAATTTTCCACGAAAGAATTTTAAATTTATTTTAATTTTATAATATTCAAAGACCAAATTTAACAACTTAAGATTTATATAAAAATTTTTATGTATATAGTACCTATTGATTTCTGTGTCAGTTGATACGAAAATTAAAATACTAACGACAAAGCCATGCTTACAATTTCTGAAATTCTTCTTGCAAGTGCAATTTTTCTTGGAATAGTATATTGGGAGGTTCAATTTCTATACTCCAAAACTACTGCTGTCAAATGATTTCTCCGCAAATAAAAGGCAAAACATCAGATTAAAATAAATTTAAATAAAATTTAAGAATTGAAACAAACAAAAAAAGCTTTAAATATGAGAGAATAAACACATCTATTTTTTATGGGCAAATGAGCGAAGCAAAAACTCAAGAAATCGATTCTACTCAGCAACAACAGCAGCAGCAGCAGCAGCAATCATATCAAGACAGTAATATTTATTCTGCGGAAACAGAACAACTTTATTTAAAAATGAAAGAAGGGTGGCTTTAATTTCCTCCACTATTGAAATAAATTTTTAACGAAAACTAATATACCTTGGTTGGTCAAATAAAATAATTTTTAGAAACAACCGCTACTTTTTTTTTAATATAAGCGATTAAATTTTAAAAAGAATAAAAAATAAATTGTTCAAGAAACTCAAACAGTTAGAAAAATTAAACGGAAGAATTGCTATGGGAGGTTTAATTTATTTATTATTTACAAAATTATTCTCTAGTCGCACTGATGTCCTTGATCAATTGAAATCTATTTTAATTTAAAGATCAATTACATTTTTTTACAGTCATATTTCTTTTAATCTAATCACCATTTAAAGATACAAAAATTTGAATAGCTTCGTAATTATTTCTAATTGAAATAGTTTGACTTTTTTATTTATAAATTATATTTTTTACATGATTAGGAGAATAAATACTACCCATAAACTAAAACCAAAAATACAAACTTGATAGTATATTTGTACTATTAAGGGTATTATGTTATGACCTCTTCGGAAACTTATGAATTTCTTTTCGTTAAGCCTGGTGATCATGTAGTAATTAAAAATGAAAAGCCTCCAGGGAATACACAAAACGGTCGTCAGGAATATTGGATTGGGCAAGTTATTAACTGTATAGGAGGAGCAAGAAATCCAAATTCATGGACGTTGTTTCAAGTAGCAGACATTGATAATGGAGAGATCATAATAATCAATGCCGATACTGTAGAAAGGATATTAAAAAAAGCTGAGAATTAACCTTCTCAAAATCTAATAAAGCAATAACTCTATAAAGTTTCTAGTTATGAAAAATAAATAGAAGTAAGAAAAAATATTACGTATTAGAAAAATGACTAGCCCAACTCTAAACAAGCAAGGCCGTATACCTGATTCATTGGGCATGAAGGTTGAATTCCTTTATACATTCTATAAGTTTGTGAAATTTCTTTAAAACCCATACTAGATAAAAGATAATTTGCATAAGGATTGAGATTCGAACAATCAAGGAAGATTTGAGCTTCTAGATTCCTAACTAATTTTCTAATAAGCAATTCTGCCAAAGGAGGAGTATCAGCCAGAAGAGGGCCAATTCGCCAACCTTTATTATTATCTTGAAGCATACAAGGTCTTATCCTCCCAAAACCATGGCACATGCCATTATTATCAACAAGCGCACTAACATTTCCAAAAGAATTCTTCAGCCAATCGTTCAAGAAGTGAGGCCTAGGACTAGGTTCTCGTTGAGAATCATATATTAAAACAGCTTCAGGGGGGATTTGGTTACCTGGAACAACACTAAAAGTATTATTATCATCTTTATAAAAATTCCCATTTGGTAAATCTTGAATGCCTTCTAATTTCCATCTATTTGTTATGGAGGATTTTGTAAAACCCCACGTTTGATAATCATCTAATCTGTTTGGAGCTGCTTCTAAACCAATACAACCAACATTTTTCAAATAATCTAATGCATGTTTCCATAATCTCACTCCATAACCCATATTTCGGAATTCTTTTTTTACGATGAATAATCCTATAAATCCATAAGAAGAATTATATTTAACACAAGCTATAGAGCCTATAGGATCGTTATCAAGACATCCAACCCATATCCCTTTTTTATCGGTATTTTTATAAATTGAGATGTCATCAAATCCAGGAGCAAATCCCTCTAACCTAGCCCAATCAGTAACTTTCTGGATCTCATCATTAGATATTAGTCTGATTGAAAAATTTTTCTTCATTAATAATATATTAACTAAATTAAATAAGATTTTTAAGATTTAGATGTAGTTAATTTAATTATTACTAAGAAAAAATATATTCTCGCTTCAAAGAATAAAAATAATAAAGCCACTCAATATTCCTGCGATATGTCCAGATAGGCTTATGCTTGGTAAAAAAGAATAAACAATCCCCAAAGACAAAAAAACGGTCATTAATTTATAAATTTCATTGTTCTTTTTCAAGCCAATAAAAATATTTAAAATATATTCTTTACCATAAAGAGAGGAAAGCAATATAAAGGAAAATGTACCAAATATAATTCCACTAAAACCAACTAACAAATGATTAGGATTATAAAATATAAAATTATCTAGTAAAAATAAAAAAAAAGTCTGAATTGGTATTAATAAAATAATTAGATAAAGGAAAAGAAATATATTCTTCAAGTTCAAATTTATAAAACAATATCTAACTACAACTATTCCAAATAAATTAGATAATAAATGATTAAAATCTTTATGAACAAAACTATAGCTTAATATCCTATAAGGTTGATTAATAAGATAACTCGACCAATAGGAAAGGTCTGAAACCAAGAAAAAGCGCTTAAAATTTATAAATATAAATAATAAAAAACATAATAAAGAAGGAATAATAAATTGTGCTTCTTTTCTTATTATTTTCAAAATATGATTTAATATTGATATTATTTATAAAAAATAATAAGGCCTTATTTGTTTAAATAATTTATCGATATTTAATATTATTAATCTGATATATTAACTATCATATAAAAAATTTTCTAGATGAATATTTTAGATAAATCGTATAAATCAAATATTGAGAAATTAAAAAATAAAGTAATTACTGGTCAAACAGAGAGTATAAGTTGGAGGATCCGGCAGATTAGCAAGATTTCTCAACTTTTAGATGAGAATAAAAAAGAAATAATCAAAGCTCTTTTCCTTGATCTAGGTAAATCAGAACTTGAAGCTCTTTCAGAAATACTCTTAATTAAAGAAGAAATTTCCTTAGTAAAGAAGAATCTCAGATTATGGATGCGACCAAAAAAGGTAAAAACGCCAATATATCTTTTCCCATCATTCTCAAAAGTAATCTACGAACCACTAGGTTGTGTACTGATTTTAGGGCCATATAATTATCCTTTATTGTATCTCTTAAAGCCCCTTGTAAATATTTTTTCTTCGGGAAATACTGCTGTAATAAAACCATCAGAAAAATGTTCTTCTACATCTAAACTAATCAAAAAATTAACTGATAAATATTTCCAAAAAGATATTTTGTTAACGATTGAGGGAGATTATAAAGAGTCAATAAAACTGGTAGAACAAAATTTCGATCATATTTTTTTTACAGGAAGTACTGAAACGGGAAAATCTATTATGAAATCAGCTTCAACAAACTTAACTCCATTAACTTTGGAACTTAGTGGAACAAATCCAGTAATAATTTTCAAAAATGCAAATTTAGAAATTGCAGCAAAAAGAATTGTATGGGGCAAATTTTTCAATTCAGGCCAATCATGTATGGCGCCTAATCATATATTTGTAGAGAAAGAAATTGAAAATCAATTAGTTGAAGAGTTAAAGAAATTTATAAATATTTTTTATGGAGAAGATCCAATAATCTCAAAAAACTTATCCAAATTGCAAAAAAACCAATTTTCCATGACTTCAGAACTTCTCAAAAGATATAAAAAGGAGAAACGTATTTTGTTTGGAGGAACTTGTAGTAAAAAAAGAATGAAGATATCACCCACAATTTTAAAAGTAAAATTACAAGAAAAAAATATTATTCAAAAAGAATTATTTAGCTCCCTTCTTCCAGTTATTGGGATTGACAATAAAGATTCAGCATTAAAAAAAATTAATCAAGCTTCAAAGCCCTTAGCAATATATATTTTTGGAGGAAACAAAAAAATCCATGATCATATTTCTAAAGTTACAAGCTCTGGCACCGTTTGTATTAACGATGTTATGTTGCCTGTACTTATTCCAAATTTGCCATTTGGAGGGGTTGGAAAAAGTGGAATGGGTAAATTTCATGGAGAGGAAGGATTTAAGAACTTTTCAAATCAAAAATCCATAACTTATAAAGGCTTTTTATTTGATTTGAATTTGAGATACCCACCTTATGACAAAGTAATGAAAATTATAAAATTTATTTTTAAGATTTAAATTAATTAGTTTAATTTCAAAAGTCTAGCGATTTTAAATACAGAGATTATCTTTAAGAAAATAGATAAATTAATGAAATTAACGTGTATTTTATTTGCCTTCATTATTAATTTTTTCAATACTAATATTATAAAGGCTGAAGAAATTATTGATTCATCAAATAATCAAATTGAAAATACTACGAAGGTAGAATCATCTAATAATGAAATATCAGACTTTAAAAAAACTCATATCGTTCAAGTGGGCGATACGATTACAAGTATCTCAAATCTTTATTCAATAAAAAAAGATTTCATTATTAAATTAAATAATTTAAAAGATGAAAATTATATATATGTAGGACAAAATCTAAAAATTTATGATTCTAGTCAAGAAAATAAACCTAATAAGGATATAAATAATAAATATCATCTCGTCCAAAAAGGGGAGAGTCTTACAGAAATTTCTACTAAATATGGTTTAAACTTTAAAGAACTTATTAAAATTAATAATCTCAAGAATCCAGATTCATTAGAAGTTGGTTCGAAATTATTTTTAAGTGAAAAGAATATCAATAATCAAGAAGTTAATACTTCACTTAAAGAAGAAAACATTAATCAATTTATTAGTAAAGAGAGTAAAAAATATGGTCCTTTAATAATTCAACAAACCGAATTAGAAGAAGTAAGTGGAAGAAAAATTTTGAATGCTCTAAATCAAAATAATAAAAAAGTTATTATCTCCATAAAGTGTGAAACAAAGGATTTAGATGTAAGAATTCCTGGGAGAAAATGGAGAGGATGGATTCCTGCTAAAGAACAATTTGAAAAAAATCTAATAAATGATTTCTGCTAATCCTTTTGATTAATATGTGTGAATAATTTTTCTTTGGATATCCCTTTTGAGGTATTGTTTTATTAGTGAAATTTAAATTTATGACAATTGCAAGAGGCGATTTTGTTCGTATTAAAAGAAAGGAATCTTACTGGTATAACGATACAGGGAAGGTGGCTTCTATCGATAAATCAGGAATTAAATATAATGTCACAGTTAAATTTGATAGAGTTAATTTTTACGGAATCAGCGGGACTGACGGTGGAAACGTGACAAATAACTTTGCTGAAGTTGAATTAGAAAAAATTTAAAAATTTGCCTGAGTTACCAGAAGTCGAGACTGTTAGAAGAGGTTTAGAACAAAAACTCAAGAATTTTATTATCAAAAGAGTTGAAATCTGTAGAGAATCAACTGTTGCTTTTCCAAATAGTAAAGAGGACTTTATAGGAGGTCTTCAAAACTCACTTATATATAAATGGAATAGAAGAGGAAAATATTTAATCGCGGAACTAAAAAAAACTCAGAGTAATAATATTGATGCAAATGAAATATCGTTTGTAAAAAATGGAGTACTCGTTGTTCATTTAAGAATGACTGGTTATTTTACTTTTGATAATATTCTTACAAACCCTTGTAAACATACACGAATAAGGTTTTTTGGTAATAACAAAAATGAGCTCAGATATATTGATGTAAGAAGTTTTGGGCAAATGTGGTGGGTTAAAGAAGGATTGTCGCCAAATAACATTATTAAAGGATTAGGAAAATTAGGACCTGAGCCATTTTCTGAAAATTTTAATACAAATTATCTAACTAAAATAGTTGCAAAAAAAACAAGAACAATAAAGTCCATTTTATTAGATCAAACAATAATTGCTGGGATTGGAAATATATATGCAGATGAAAGTCTTTTCTCAGCTGGTATATCACCTTTTAGAGAGGCTAGAACAATTAAAGAAAATGAATTAAAAAAACTTAAAATAGCAATCGTCGAGGTTTTGAAAAAAAGTATTGGTGCGGGAGGAACTACTTTTAGTGACTTTAGAGACTTAGAGGGAGAAAATGGTAATTTTGGGTTACAAACTAATGTTTATAGGAGAACTGGTAGGCAATGTCGTAAATGCAAAAATTTAATTGAGAGAAAAAAGATTTCAGGAAGAAGTACACATTGGTGTCGTATATGTCAGAAATAAAAAAGGGCTTACTTTAAAAAGTAAACCCTTTAAAAATTTTTACCTGGCATTGAGCTATTTTCTCAAGGGGCTACCCCCTAAATATTTTCGCCGCTTATGCGTTTCACAACCGAGTTCGAGATGGATCGGAGTGGTTCCACATCGCCATGAACACCAGGATAGTGTGAACCTTGAGAACTGCATAGAAAATTCTATAAATTAAAGACAATAAATTAAGTTTATTTGGTCAAGCCCTCGGTCTATTAGTACTCCTCCGCTGCACTTGTTACCAAGCTTCTACGTAGAGCCTATCAACGGGTGTTCTTCCCGTGACCTTACTGGCTTAAGCCATGGCAATACTCATCTTGAGGTGGGCTTCCCACTTAGATGCTTTCAGCGGTTATCCACTCCGCACATGGCTACCCAGCGTTTACCGTTGGCACGATAACTGGCACACCAGAGGTGCGTTCCTCCCGGTCCTCTCGTACTAGGGAGAAATCCTCTCAATATTCCTGCGCATACACCGGATATGGACCGAACTGTCTCACGACGTTCTGAACCCAGCTCGCGTACCGCTTTAATGGGCGAACAGCCCAACCCTTGGGACCGACTTCAGCCCCAGGTTGCGATGAGCCGACATCGAGGTGCCAAACCTCCCCGTCGATGTGAACTCTTGGGGGAGATCAGCCTGTTATCCCTAGAGTAACTTTTATCCGTTGAGCGACGGCCCTTCCACGCAGAACCGTCGGATCACTAAAACCGACTTTCGTCCCTGTTCGACTTGTAGGTCTCACAGTCAAGCTCCCTTCTGCTTTTGCACTCAACGACTGATTTCCAACCAGCCTGAGGGAACCTTTGTGCGCCTCCGTTACCTTTTAGGAGGCGACCGCCCCAGTCAAACTGCCCATCAGATACTGTCCGCTTCCCGGATAACGGGTAAGCGTTAGAACCCTAGCTCTAATAGAGTGGTATCTCACCGATGACTCAATAATACCCACAAGTACTATTTCAACGTCTCCCACCTATTCTGCGCAATTAGAGCCCGAGCACAATATCAAACTACAGTAAAGCTTCATAGGGTCTTTCTGTCCGGGTGTATGTAGTCCGCATCTTCACAGACAATTCTATTTCGCCGAGCCTCTCTCCGAGACAGCGCGCAAATCGTTACACCTTTCGTGCGGGTCGGAACTTACCCGACAAGGAATTTCGCTACCTTAGGACCGTTATAGTTACGGCCGCCGTTCACCGGGGCTTCAGTCGCTAGCTTTGCTAAAAGCTAACCAGCTTCCTTAACCTTCCGGCACTGGGCAGGTGTCAGCCCCCATACATCGTCTTGCGACTTAGCGGAGACCTGTGTTTTTGGTAAACAGTCGCTTGCGCCTCTTCACTGCGACCAGCTCTCGCTGGCACCCCTTCTCCCGAAGTTACGGGGCCATTTTGCCGAGTTCCTTAGAGAGAGTTATCTCGCGCCCCTCGGTATTCTCTACCACCCCACCTGTGTCGGTTTCGGGTACTGGCATTTATGTCTTAACGGGTATAGGGCTTTTCTTGGAAGCATGACATCACCAACTTCGCTGCCGTAGCAGCTCGTACTCACGCCTTAGCTCAAGATGTTTTCTCCATCTCTCAAAGCCTTGAACGCTTGAACCAGTAACCAACATCTGGCCTGGCTAGCCTTCTCCGTCCCCCTTCCCAAAACATAACTGGTACAGGAATATTGACCTGTTATCCATCGACTACGCCTTTCGGCCTCGCCTTAGGTCCAGACTAACCCTCCGCGGACGAGCCTGCCGGAGGAACCCTTAGGGTTTCGGGGCATGGGATTCTCACCCATGTTTTCGCTACTCAAGCCGACATTCTCACTTCTATGCCGTCCACGTCCGCTTACGCTAACGCTTCACCCAACATAGAACGCTCCCCTACCATAAATAAATTTATCCGCAGCTTCGGTATAACGCTTAGCCCCATTCATTTTCGGCGCAGGATCGCTCGACCAGTGAGCTATTACGCACTCCTTTGAGGATGGCTGCTTCTAGGCAAACCTCCTGGTTGTCTGGGCAATCCCACCTCCTTTATCACTTAGCGTTAATTTTGGGACCTTAGCTGGCGGTCTGGGCTGTTTCCCTCTTGACTATGGAGCTTATCCCCCACAGTCTGACTGCCTAGTTACACACAGGGTATTCAGAGTTCATATCGATTTGGTACCGCTTTCGCAGCCCGCACCGAAATGGTTGCTTTACCCCCCTGCTGGAGCACTAGACGCTACGCCTCAACGTATTTCGGGGAGAACCAGCTAGCTCCTGGTTCGATTGGCATTTCACCCCTAACCACAGCTCATCCGCTGAATTTTCAACTTCAGTCGGTTCGGACCTCCACTTGGTATCACCCAAGCTTCATCCTGGCCATGGTTAGATCACCAGGGTTCGGGTCTATAAACACTGACAAACGCCCTATTAAGACTCGCTTTCGCTGTGGCTCCACCATTTCCGGTTTAACCCGCCAGTGCCTATAAGTCGCCGGCTCATTCTTCAACAGGCACACGGTCACCCGATTAGTCGGGCTCCCATTGCTTGTAAGCTCACGGTTTCATGTTCTATTTCACTCCCCTCCCGGGGTTCTTTTCACCTTTCCCTCGCGGTACTGTTTCACTATCGGTCACACAGTAGTACTTAGCCTTACGAGGTGGTCCTCGCAGATTCACACGGAATTCCACGTGCTCCGTGCTACTCGGGATACAGCTAGGTCAACTCATCTTTCAATTACGGGGCTTTCACCCTCTATGGCACGCCATTCAAACGTTTCTTCTAGAATTGTTGATCCATATTGCTGTCCCACAACCCCGATAGTCAAGACTATCGGTTTGGGCTGTTCCCCGTTCGCTCGCCGCTACTGAGGGAGTCGTTATTTACTTTCTCTTCCTCCAGCTACTAAGATGTTTCAGTTCGCTGGGTTAGCTCGCACCAACCTATATATTCAGTTGGTCGTTCAAGGGGTTGCCCCATTCGGAAATTCCCGGATCAAAGTGTGCTTCCAACTCCCCGAGACTTATCGCAGGTAACCACGTCCTTCATCGCCTCTGTGTGCCTAGGTATCCTCCGTGAGCCCTTTGTAGCTTGACCAATAACTTCAATAATTGAAGCATCAGCTTAATAGAATTGTTATTTAATGCATTCGCACAAATAATAAATCTGCATCATTAAAGATGCTTATTGTCTTCAAAAATAATCTATGCAGTTGTCAAGGTTCTCTGAAAACAATGAAAAAAATCAATGAGTCCAGCATCTTATTTATTGATTAAATAGGAAGCTAGATTCGCTCAGAGCAAATTAGGACACAACTCAAAACAATTTCCCTCTTTAAATATATGTAAGAGGTGGTATTCAGTGGAGGTAAGCGGACTCGAACCGCTGACATCCTGCTTGCAAAGCAGGCGCTCTACCAACTGAGCTATACCCCCAACATAGAGATATGGGCCATCCTGGACTTGAACCAGGGACCTCACCCTTATCAGGGGTGCGCTCTAACCACCTGAGCTAATGGCCCAGGAAAAAGTGATGGGTGTGACCTAGAAAAAACTTAGAAACTGAAATTCTTAAAAAATAAGAATCTGAGATACCGATCGACCTAAGGTGACAAAATTAATATTTACATTTTGTTGTCTCCCTGTTAGGAGGTGATCCAGCCGCACCTTCCGGTACGGCTACCTTGTTACGACTTCACCCCAGTCATTAGCCCCACCTTCGGCGTCCTCCTCCACAAGGGTTGGAGTAACGACTTCGGGCATGGCCAACTTCCATGGTGTGACGGGCGGTGTGTACAAGGCCCGGGAACGTATTCACCGCAGTATGCTGACCTGCGATTACTAGCGATTCCTACTTCACGTAGGCGAGTTGCAGCCTACGATCTGAACTGAGCCACGGTTTATGGGATTTGCTAGCTCTCGCGAGTTTGCTGCCCTTTGTCCGTAGCATTGTAGTACGTGTGTAGCCCAGGGTGTAAGGGGCATGATGACTTGACGTCATCCACACCTTCCTCCGGTTTATCACCGGCGGTCTTTCTAGAGTGCCCAACTAAATGCTGGCAACTAAAAACGTGGGTTGCGCTCGTTGCGGGACTTAACCCAACATCTCACGACACGAGCTGACGACAGCCATGCACCACCTGTCACTGAATTCCCGAAGGCACCCTCAAATTTCTAAGAGGTTCTCAGGATGTCAAACCCTGGTAAGGTTCTTCGCGTTGCATCGAATTAAACCACATACTCCACCGCTTGTGCGGGCCCCCGTCAATTCCTTTGAGTTTCACACTTGCGTGCGTACTCCCCAGGCGGAACACTTAACGCGTTAGCTACGACACCGAAGGGGTCGATTCCCCCGACACCTAGTGTTCATCGTTTACGGCCAGGACTACAGGGGTATCTAATCCCTTTCGCTCCCCTGGCTTTCGTCCATGAGCGTCAGTAATGGCCCAGCAGAGCGCCTTCGCCACTGGTGTTCTTCCCGATATCTACGCATTTCACCGCTACACCGGGAATTCCCTCTGCCCCTACCATACTCAAGCCGATCAGTTTCCACTGCCATAATGGAGTTAAGCTCCACGCTTTAACAGCAGACTTGAAAGGCCGCCTGCGGACGCTTTACGCCCAATAATTCCGGATAACGCTTGCCACTCCCGTATTACCGCGGCTGCTGGCACGGAATTAGCCGTGGCTTATTCCTCAAGTACCGTCATATCTTCTTCCTTGAGAAAAGAGGTTTACAGCCCAGAGGCCTTCGTCCCTCACGCGGCGTTGCTCCGTCAGGCTTTCGCCCATTGCGGAAAATTCCCCACTGCTGCCTCCCGTAGGAGTCTGGGCCGTGTCTCAGTCCCAGTGTGGCTGATCATCCTCTCAGACCAGCTACTGATCGAAGCCTTGGTGAGCCATTACCTCACCAACAAGCTAATCAGACGCGAGCTCATCCTCAGGCGAAATTCATTTCACCTATCGGCATATGGGGTATTAGCGGTCGTTTCCAACCGTTATCCCCCTCCTGAGGGCAGATTCTCACGCGTTACTCACCCGTCCGCCACTAACCCGAAGGTTCGTTCGACTTGCATGTGTTAAGCACGCCGCCAGCGTTCATCCTGAGCCAGGATCAAACTCTCCGTTGTGTTCAAATCCTTTTGTAGATAAAATCTACTCAATATGAATTGCTTTCTCCAAACAAAAATAAGATTGACTTAAGTTATTTAGGTTCAGCCTCCTTAGATAATTAAGGATTACTTTGAGTGCACATTAAAAATATTTCAAAGTGACTTTCCAAGATCTCAGATCCGTTGGTTTTCAAAAAACTAAAAAGTTAGCAATTGAAAACATTTTATATATTCTTGACGGGACCTCACACCTTTATTGCAAATACATCTTAAAAATATCAAACCTAAATTTGATAAATTCTTGACGCAATAAAAGCATCAGTTCCTAAGTTTTAAATTTTCTAGGTGCAGAGTTAAACAACAAATGAATAACCCATTTTGAAGGAAAACCCTTCTACTGGCTAAAGATATTGATCGAAATCAAATCTCTAAAAAATTCATTCATCTATCAAAAATTAGATTTAAGATAATTGTTTGAATAATACAAAAAAATTATTTTTGCCCAGAAGAAAATACTAAACCATCCGACTGTAATTTTGCAACCTTTTATACAAAATTTTTTTATTAATTTTTATTTTGTTCAAAGTCCACTTAAAGAACTAGGCTTAATTAGAGGGATTTAACTGAAATGGCAGAAAGATTTAGTCAAAAAAATTTAAGAGTTCGTCCAAGTTCAGATGAAGACAAAATTGTAACAAATGCTAAAAAACACTTTGAGAAGACCTTAGTTGAAATTTCAGGGGAGTTGGTTGGAAGTGTTGCGGCACTAGAACACCCTACAAAAAACCTCAAGTTAAATTATGGTGAAATTTTTCTAAGAGATAATGTTCCAGTAATGATTTATCTCATTACCCAAAAAAGGTACGATATTGTAAAAAAGTTTTTAAAGGTATGTCTTGAGCTGCAAAGTACTAACTATCAAACAAGGGGTGTATTTCCCACAAGTTTTATCGAAGAAAAAGGAAAGTTAATTGGCGACTATGGTCAGAGATCAATAGGAAGAATTACTTCCGCTGATGCGAGTTTATGGTGGCCAATATTATGCTGGTTTTATGTCAACAAGAGTGGTGATCATTCATTTGGTAAAAGCCAAAGTGTTCAGAGAGGGATTCAACTTTTACTAGATTTAGTTTTACATCCAACATTTGAGGGGACACCTGTTCTTTTCGTTCCAGACTGTGCATTTATGATTGATAGACCAATGGATGTCTGGGGTGCACCTTTGGAAGTGGAGGTTTTACTTCATGGATGTTTAAAAAGTTGTATAAACCTAATGGAATTAAGCCGTGAAGATCACGTTAGTAGATTATTAGACCAGAGACTTATTCTTACTAGTCAATGGGTTGAGGATTTAAAAAGTTTTCTTTTAAAGCATTACTGGGTTACAAGCCAAACAATGCAAATTTTAAGAAGAAGGCCAACAGAGCAATACGGTGATGACCAACATTTTAATGAATTTAATGTTCAACCTCAGGTAGTCCCTTCATGGCTACAAGACTGGTTAGAGAACAGAGGTGGATACTTAATAGGCAATATTAGAACTGGTAGACCTGACTTTAGATTTTATAGCTTAGGGAATTCTTTAGCATGCATGTTTGGAGTCCTCCCATCTGAAGAACAAAGAGCACTTTTTAGACTAGTGCTTCACAACAGACAACATCTTATGGCACAAATGCCGATGAGAATATGTCATCCTCATATGGATGTAGAGGAGTGGCAGAATAAAACAGGGTCAGATCCTAAAAACTGGCCTTGGAGTTATCATAACGGTGGTCATTGGCCAAGTTTACTTTGGTATTTTGGAGCTTCTGTTCTTTTACATCAAAAGAAATTTCCTACTGAAGATGTGATTTTAATGGAAGAGATGAGATCTTTAATAGAAGAATCTTATTGGTGTCAACTTAATCAATTACCAAAACAAGAGTGGGCAGAATATTTTGACGGACCTACTGGTACATGGGTTGGACAGCAGTCAAGAACCTATCAGACATGGACAATAGTTGGATTTTTATTGATGCATCACTTTCTAAGAGAAGATAATAATGATTTAGACATGTTTAATCTTTGAAGAATTTTAAAATAATCCCAAAGTAAGAGATTTATCGATAGGTAAGCAAGCACCAATTCCTAAATAAATAGTTAAAAAGGTTCCAAAAAGAAAGACTGACATCGCAACTGGTCTTCTAAAAGGATTAGAGAATTTATTTACATTTTCAATGAAGGGTAGGATCATTAATCCAAGAGGAATTAATGTTTGAAGAGCGATTCCAAGTAGCTTATTAGGAACAACTCTCAGAATTTGAAAGACGGGATAGAGATACCACTCAGGCAAAATTTCTAAAGGGGTAGCAAATGGATTAGCTTTGTCTCCCAACATCGCCGGATCTAAGACAGCAAGGCCAACTACACAAGCAATAGTTCCAAGTATTACAACGGGGAAAATATACAAAAGATCGTTTGGCCAAGCAGGCTCACCATAATAATTATGGCCCATACCTTTAGCTAACTTAGCTCTTAATTTCGGATCAGATAAATCAGGTTTTTTTAAAGTAGACATATAAAATAATTCAAAATGTTCAGTTTCTAAAATTATAAGGGTTTATAATGGACCTGAAATACCTTGTTTACGAATCATTAAAAAATGCATAAGCATAAATACAGCTAAAGACCAAGGTAGAACAAAAGTATGGAGGCTATAAAATCTAGTTAGAGTAGATTGACCAACACTTTCTCCTCCTCGAAGAAGTTCAACCATAAAATCGCCAATAATCGGTATTGCTGCAGGAACACCTGAAACTATTTTTACTGCCCAGTATCCAACCTGGTCCCATGGAAGTGAATAACCAGTAACCCCGAAAGCAACTGTTATAACTGCCATAACAACCCCCGTTACCCATGTTAATTCTCTTGGTCTTTTAAATCCTCCAGTAAGATATACCCTAAATACATGAAGGATTAACATTAATACCATCATAGAAGCACTCCATCTATGAACAGATCTAATTAACCAGCCAAAACTTACATCAGTCATTAAATAGCTAACAGAATTATAAGCTTGGGTAACAGTTGGCTTATAATAAAAAGTCATTGCAAAACCTGTTGCAAATTGAATTAAGAAGCATACTAAAGTTATGCCTCCTAAACAGTAAAAAATATTTACGTGAGGGGGTACGTACTTGGAGGTTACGTCGTCAGTTATGTCTTGAATTTCAAGTCTCTCTTGAAACCAGTCATAAACGGAAGAAGAATCAGACATCCAAAAAAAATCAGCTTTGATATAGAAAGCTTACTTAAAATTCACTTACTTGGTGTTAACACTTAACCCAATGAATTCATCTTTTAACAAATTTTTAATATTCAAAAAATGGATCATAATCATCATGATCTGTATTTTATCTACCAATTTTTTGTATATTCCAAGCGTCAATGCGCTTAGTGATAGCAAACAATTTGTCCTTGACGCTTGGACATTAGTAAATGAGGGATATTATGATCCAGAAAGGCTTGATGAAATCCAGTGGAAGAGGATTAGACAAAAAACATTACAGAAACAAATTGAAACAAGTGATGAGGCTTATTCTGCAATTGAAGATATGTTGAAAACTCTTGAAGATCCTTTTACAAGAATATTAAAGCCAAAAGATTATGAACTTCTGAAAACAAGCAATTTTGGAAGTGAAATAAATGGCGTAGGACTTCAATTAGGAGAAGATGAAATAACTAAAGAAATCAAAGTTATTTCGACATTAGCAGGATCTCCTGCCGAAGAAGCAGGGATAATTAGTGGAGATAAAATAGATAAGGTTGATGGAATATCTTGTTCCGAGTTAGGGCTGGCAAATACGGCATCAAAACTTAGAGGAGAATCTGGAACAAAGGTTCTTGTTCAAATTAAATCCATGTCTGATGAGACTAAAGAAATTGATTTAGAAAGAAGATCAGTTGACCTTAGACCAGTAAGAACAAAGAGATTGAGAGATGACTCTCATACAATTGGATATTTAAGAATAACTCAATTTAGTGAAAGTGTTCCAAAAAAAATTGAAGAGGCTCTAGAGGAACTCAAAGATAAAGAAGTTGAGGGGGTAATACTTGATTTAAGAAATAACTCTGGCGGGTTAGTAAGTTCTGGTATCGCAGTAGCAGACTCGTTTCTTAGCGAAAAACCAATCGTAGAAACAAAAGATAGAAATGGCATTAAAGATGCAATAATTTCTCAGAAAAATACTTCCTTTGATGGCCCGATGGTTACTTTAGTAAACAAAGGTACTGCAAGCGCAAGTGAAATCCTGGCAGGATCCCTGCAAGATAATAAGAGATCAACTTTAATGGGTGAACAAACTTATGGGAAAGGACTTATTCAGTCTTTGAAAAGTTTAGGTGAAGACAGTGGTATCGCTATTACTGTTGCCAGTTATTTAACACCTCAGGGTAATAATATTCAGGGTAAGGGCATAACTCCTGATAAAATTTTAGGCCTACCCGAGGCTAGGGAATACGGCAATTCTGAGGATAAATGGGTAAAAAATGCAGAGATATTCCTAAACGCCTTATTTGATGAAAATGATGTCGAAGATAAAGTAAATAAATTAGAAAACAAAGATATTGAAAATTAAAAAAAGATTTTTTTTTATTAGATAATTTTTTAGTTATGAACAATAAAAGAATTTTTCATGATCCAATTCATAAAGAAATAATAATTGATTCAGACAAACCAGAAGAATTAATGATTATGCAGCTAATTGATACTTTGGCATTTCAGAGATTGAGAAGGATAAAACAATTAGGTGCGGCCTCTCTTCTTTTTCACGGAGCAGAATCAAGCAGATTCACACACTCAATTGGTGTATTTTGCGTCGCGAGAAAGATTTATAGAAAACTAGTAGAAATAAATCCTGATTTTAGCCAAAATAAATTCATCCTTTTTGGTGCTGCTCTCTTACATGATTTAGGCCATGGTCCCTTAAGTCATACAAGTGAGGTTATATTTGCTCATGATCATGAGTTATGGTCTAAAAATTTAGTTAAGAATTATTCACCTATCTCTTCAATTCTTAATAATTTCGGAACCGAATTACCTAATCAAATTGGGGACTTATTTACAACTAAAAACCTATTCTCAAGACCTTTAAAAACATTAATTAGTAGTGAAATAGATTGTGATCGACTTGATTATTTGCTTCGTGATAGTTATAACACTGGAACAAAATATGGATTAGTAGACTTAGAAAGAATTATTTCAGCTCTTACTTTTTCTCCTGATGGGAATATCGCAATCAAACCAAAAGGAGTAATAGCTATAGAACATTTTTTAGTTCTAAGGAACATGATGTATAGAACTATTTATAACCACAGAATCAATGAAATTTCTACTTGGATTTTAGAAAAAATTATTCAAATTATTAAAAAAGATTCCGTAAAAAAGGACATATGGATGGATGAAAGCATGCGCAGATGGATATTTTTTCCAAACCAACTTGAGGTTAAGGACTTCCTTGCGAATGATGATATTGTATTTTATTTCCATTTAATGAAATGGAAAGAAGAATCTTTTGAACCTTTAAAGACACTTTGTAAGATGTTTATTGATAGAAACTTACTAAAAGCATCAGATATTAGTTTTCTCACAAAATTAAAAAGACTAGAAATCTTAGCTTTTGCCAGAAAAAAATGTAAATTAAATAATTATGATTCAGAGATATTTTGCGGAATTAAAGAAAGATCTTTTAAAGGTTTTAAGTCTAATAATTCTCTAAAAATATGGGATGGTACATATCAGAACCTATTGGAAAATCAATCAGATTTAATAAATACTCTAATGTCTTCAAAGGATACTTCACTAATTATTTATCCAGGAGAATTTAGAAAAGAGATAGAGGATCAGATTGCAATAGAAAGAGCTAACGTATAAATGAAATTAATTTTAAGAGGTATTGCTAATGAATTTATAAAATCATTTTCTTTCAAAAATTTTGAGATTGATCAAAATTTTTTCGACAATTTAATTACTAGAGAAGCCCCAGCTGCTGCAAATCTAATTACAGAAAATGAAAAAGTTAATTCATACGAATTAGCAAAATTAAAACTTATCCTTGAAAAACATTTGATTAAGCTTTCAAATATTTATTCAAATAATAGAGAAACAGTCTTAAGTGGAAAGTCTTTAAAAATCAACTCAACGTTTTTAAAAATCAAAGACCTTGAAAATCAATTACCACTAGATCCTTAAAATCTAAAAAAGTACATACTCCACAAAGGCACGGTTAGATCAGGGGATCGAATATCTTCAAACGGTGATCTTTTTATTATTGGTGACGTAAATCCCGGAGCTATTATTTCCGCAAATAATAACGTTTATGTATGGGGGAAATTATTTGGTATCGCTTTCGCCGGAAAAAATGGGAATAAAAATGCTTCTATTACCTCTCTTTATCTTAATCCTATACAACTAAGAATCTGCGAAATTGTAGCTATAGGTCCAAAAGAGAAGCCAAAAGATCAATATCCCGAAATTGCAATTTTGGAAGACAATAAAATAATTATCAAACCTTACCTTCTTAATAAAAACTTGTAATAAATAAATATTTTGAAATAAATTTATTTATAAGCAATAAATTTAAGTATTACTTAACTTTTACAAAATTTCAATTTTTTAAAACTAGCTTATTATTTGTGAAATTATTCATTTTCTGTGTCGAAAAATACTCGCACTATCTTGATCTGCTCTGGCAAAGGTGGGGTTGGTAAAACTACCCTAACGGCAAACCTTGGTATTGCCCTAGCAAATAGTGGAGCTACAACAGCTGTGTTAGATGCTGATTTTGGATTGAGGAATCTAGATCTTCTATTAGGTCTGGAGAATCGTATTATTTATACAGCGCAAGATGTTTTAGACAAGAATTGTCGTCTTGATCAAGCATTAGTTAGACATAAAAAGGAGCCGAATTTAGCTCTATTACCAGCTGGTGATCCTAGGATGCTTGACTGGATGAAGCCTGAAGATATGAAACAAATCAGTAAATTACTTAGTGAGAAGTTTGATTACGTTTTAGTAGATTGTCCTGCAGGAGTTGAAGATGGTTTTAAAAATGCTCTTTCAGCATGCAAAGAAGCCATAGTGGTTACAAACCCAGAATTATCTGCAGTTCGTGATGCAGATAGAGTTATAGGAATTTTAAATACTTCTGATATAAAGCCAATACAGTTAGTAATTAATAGAGTTCGCCCTAATATGATGGCTAATCAAGAAATGCTCTCGATAGAAGATGTTCAAAGTATTCTTTCATTACCATTGCTGGGTATTGTTTTAGAGGATGAACAAGTAATAATAAGTACAAACAGAGGGGAACCCCTCACTCTTTCTGATAGTAAATCTCCTGCTAAAAAATGCTATTTAAATGTATCTCAAAGGCTTACAGGAAAAGATATCCCAATTATCGATCCAAAAAATGAAGGGAAAAGCCTTAAAGATAAATTCATGAGATTAATGCAAACAAAGATTTTTTAAAAATGATGACTCTCAGGGACCTAATAAACAAATTGCTAGGCAGAGAAACGGCTAGTGCCAATACTGCTAGAGAAAGATTGCAATTAGTTTTAGCTCATGACAGAGTTGACATGAGTTCATTGACAACTGATCTTTTGGATAAGATGAGAAAAGAAATACTTGATGTTGTTGCTAAATACGTTGAGATTGATTTTGAGGAAGTAGCTGTAAGTCTAGAAACCGAAGATAGAATGACAGCGTTAGTTGCGAATCTCCCTATAAAAAGAACTCTTACTGGAGAAATTGAATTTAAAAAAAATGAAGACACACAGAAAAAGAAATAAATTTTAAAATCAAAATTAATAAATTATCAAATAACACCTAGCTGTATGTAAAATAAAATTTATGCCGGCTTAGCTCAGCGGTAGAGCAGCGCTTTTGTAAAGCGAAGGTCATCAGTTCAAATCTGTTAGCCGGCATTTTCAAAGTTCTATATTTGATTCCTCTTTTTTTGTCCAAAATAGAAAAATAAAAATGAATAAAAGAAAAGTTGGCAATAATCTTATCTCCAATAGATGAGTTAAAAATGCTGTTAAAGGTTCAAAAATCCAATAAGAAAAAGTTTGTGTCAACAAAATAAAAAAAATAAGAAGAAGCATTAATTTATACCTGTAATTGAGATATCACCTTCTCTTATTATTTTCCACTTCCCATGATTCGCCCAAGAAATTATTGTACTTGCATTACCACTGCAATTTTCCCAGGGAAGGGGTCCTAAAATATTTACATTCGGCAAACTAATCGAAATTTCTTTTGCATTAGTAGCTGTAGGCATACCTGATATGTTTGCACTTGAGGTTAGTAATGGACCACTTTTCTTTAAGAGTAGTTTAGCCATTTTTGAATTTGGTATTCGTAAACCAATTGTATAGTTACTACTAGTTGAAAATGATCTTCTTTTTTCAGAAATCGGAACAATGATTGTTAAGGGTCCTGGCCAATAACGCGAAGCAATATATTTGAAATCACCTAATGCCAATTCATCAACATAATCATCAAATTCAAAATTTTCAGCTCCCATTAAAATTAAAGGTTTTCTGATATCTCTTTTTTTTATCTCATAAATTATTTCTGAAAACTTTGGTAAGCATCCAATTGCAGGTAAAGTGTCTGTCTGAAAAACTACAGGGAAACCACTATTTAGTTTTTCTAAAGCTAATTTTTGATCTATGACATTCATTAAAATTATTAACTAATAATTTATTTATATCTTCCTATTGTAAATCTTCCAATCCCAGAAAAATCTTTTAAAACTTTTACAGAAGTAAATCTATTTTCAAGAAATAATTTTTTAACTTTCTCACCATGATCAAAATGATTCTCAATCAATAACCACCCTTTATCTTTTAAGTAAAGGGGGGCATTTTGAACTATTTCATTTATATGGTCTAGGCCTTCTTTCCCTCCCAAAAGAGCAAGTTTAGGCTCAAAACTTTTTACCTCTTTTGGTAATAGTTCATAAGTTTCTTGGGGAATATATGGAGGATTTGATACCGCAAAATCAATTTCACCTTTGAAATTTTTAAGAGGATCCCACCAATTTCCATTATAAAATTTCAAATTTGATTGATTAGGATAAGTTGAAAAATTCCTCGATGCAATTTTAATAGCATTTTTATCTATATCAGTCGCAATTCCATTCCAGTTTGGATTCTCAAGTGCTAAAGCTATGCTAATCGCACCCGAACCAGTTCCAAGATCTACAAAGGTTATTTTTTCTTCCTTATTTTTGAATATGCCCGAAATAATATCAATAATAAGTTCTGTCTCTGGCCGCGGGATAAGAACTCTATTTGAAACTTCTAATTTTAGATCCCTCCAAAAAGAAATTCCACTTAAATATTGTATAGGTATAGAGGTATTAAGGTGTTTATCCCAAAAAGACTCAATTAAATCTAAATTAACTTTTAAATTTAAATTTTTTTCTGAATTTATTTTAAGTAAATTTAATTCTATATTTGATAATCCACTTAATGACTCAAGCAAAAGATTGAGAGAATGGTTATCCCCTCCTTTTGATATTTGTTTTTTTTTCCACAATGAAAATTTTTCAGCAGAAATAAGAAACATTAAACGGTTAATTTAGCGTTTTGGGCCAAGTTTACCTTTACTAGAATCTGAATAAAAGCTTGATTTTTCTCCATCTTGAGTTGAAATAAATAAACCAATAAGGAAAATAGTTGGTATTCCTACAAATAGAAGACTTGCTACGAAACCAAAATTTGTTGTTTCCATTTAAAAAGACAAATTTAATAATAATAAGACTATAGACATTCAAATAGGAATTAAGTGAAAAAAACCAAAAAGTCGATTAACTCATTAACAGTCTTAAACAATTTATCTAGGTAATTTTTTGCTTTCAGCAGATTCTTTCAAATCTTTCAAATTTGATGGAGGAGATTGAGGCTTTGTAAGTATTACCGCAGATGAATTGATGAGAGTTTGACAGGCAAGTCTCCAATTATCAGGTCTATTATTGAGTTTTTCTTCCTCGACAGAAGTTATAGGACTTAGCGAGTTTTTCGCTCCCCCTTCAACAGAAACAAAACAAGTACTGCATTGCCCAACACCACCGCAATTTCCAAGTATTCCCTTTAATCCATAAAGTTGTAATCTCTCTCTGATTACTAACTCTCTCAAATTTTCTCCAGGTTTGCATTCGATATCTATTCCTTCACGGATGAATCTGATAATTGCCATTTTTTTTGTTATTTTTATCTATTTTGGCGCTTTACTTTGAGAATTGTGACCAAAATATTAAAATATTTTTGCTAAAAATTCCCTCAAACTAAAGTGATACAAGTTTATCTGACCAGTTTTACTAAGGAAATTAATTTATTTACAAAACTCTCTCAACGCCCAAAAAACCCTTACTATCAAAATGTTTAGCTGTTCATTCAGCATTGTCACAAGAATTTAACCGATGGGATTGCCTTGGTATAGAGTTCACACAGTAGTTATCAACGACCCCGGTCGACTACTTGCTGTGCATCTCATGCATACTGCATTATTAGCCGGCTGGGCCGGTTCTATGGCTTTATATGAATTAGCCATTTTTGATCCTTCAGACGCTGTTCTCAATCCAATGTGGAGACAGGGAATGTATGTCATGCCATTCATGGCAAGATTAGGGATCACAAGTAGTTGGAACGGATGGGATATAACTGGTGCTACAGGGGTTGATCCAGGATTCTGGAGCTTTGAAGGTGTTGCAGCCGCTCACATCGTTTTTAGTGGACTTTTAATGCTTGCTTCAATCTGGCATTGGACATATTGGGATTTAGATTTATGGGAAGATGAAAGAACTGGGGAGCCCGCTCTTGATCTCCCAAGAATATTTGGGATCCACCTTCTTTTATCAGGTATTACTTGTTTTGGATTTGGAGCTTTTCATTGCGCGAATGTGGGCATTTGGGTTTCAGATCCCTATGGTTTAACGGGTCACGTTGAACAGGTAGCTCCATCTTGGGGAGCGGATGGATTTAATCCATTTAATCCTGGTGGAATAGTTGCAAATCATATTGCTGCTGGCCTTTTAGGTATTATCGGTGGAATATTTCACATCACAAATAGACCCGGAGAAAGGCTTTATAGAGCACTTAAACTTGGAAGCTTAGAAGGAGTATTAGCTAGTGCTCTAGCCGCCGTTCTATTTGTATCTTTTGTTGTCGCAGGAACTATGTGGTATGGCTCTGCTACCACCCCTATAGAGTTGTTTGGACCAACAAGATATCAATGGGACTCTGGTTACTTCAAAACTGAAATAAACAGGAGAGTTCAAACAGCTATTGATAATGGAGCTACTAAGGAAGAAGCATACGCTTCAATTCCAGAAAAGCTTGCATTCTACGATTATGTTGGGAATAGCCCTGCGAAAGGAGGACTGTTCAGGGTTGGAGCTCTCGTAAATGGAGATGGTTTACCCACAGGTTGGCAAGGGCACATTGCTTTTACTGATAAAGAGGGCAATGACTTAGAAGTTAGAAGAATTCCAAACTTCTTTGAAAACTTCCCAGTTATTTTGGAAGATAAAGAAGGAAATGTAAGAGCTGACATCCCCTTTAGAAGAGCTGAAGCAAAGTATTCATTTGAACAAACTGGCATTACAGCAACTATTTACGGGGGAGATCTAAATGGTCAAACATTTACAGATCCTGCTGTAGTAAAAAGATTAGCTAGAAAAGCACAACTTGGTGAAGCATTCAAGTTTGACAGAGAAACTTATAAATCAGATGGAGTATTCCGAAGTTCCCCAAGAGCTTGGTTTACTTATGCACATTTATGTTTCGGGCTATTATTTTTATTTGGTCATTGGTGGCATGCTTCAAGAACACTTTACAAAGACTCCTTTGCTGGTATTGACTCTGAGATAGGTGATCAAGTTGAATTTGGTCTCTTTAAGAAACTTGGAGACGAAACCACTAGACGAATCCCAGGAAGGGTTTAATTAAAACTTTATTATTTTTTCTCATGGAAGCTTTTGCTTACGTTCTTATCTTAACTCTCGCAGTTGTTACTCTATTTTTTGCAGTCGCTTTTAGAGATCCACCTAAATTTGACAGAAAATAAAGAAAAAAACCTCCCGTAAATACGGGAGGTTTTTTTTGCCACTTTTCATTATCATGATATTAATCTACTATTAGGGTATAGATTGTATTATTTGACTATATGCAGTGTCCTACATGTCAAAACACAGATAGCAGAGTTTTAGAATCAAGATCTGCTGATACTGGTAAAAGTGTAAGAAGAAGAAGAGAGTGTTTAAATTGCAGTTTTAGATTTACTACTTATGAAAGAGTTGAAACAATGCCTATTTCCGTTCTTAAAAATGATGGCAGCAGAGAATTATTTAATAAAGAAAAATTAGTTACTGGGATATCTAGAGCATGTGAAAAAACGACTTTCTCCAGAGAAGCTATTATTAATTTTGTTGATGGAATTGAATCGAAAATCATACAAAATTCCAACAAAGATATTAAATCTTCTCAAATAGGAGAATTAATTCTTAAAGACTTAAGAAAAGAAAACGAAGTTGCCTATATAAGATATGCATCAGTCTATAAAAAGTTTAATGGGGTAAAAGATTTTGTTTCAACTCTTGAATCTCTAAAAGGAGGTTCAAAAAACGAATTAGCTTCGATTTTATAAATTCAGCATATTAAAGTGTAGAATATTACTTAAATTAAACGTGCTTTTTAGTTTGCAGGCTAAAAGTATTCCTTTCTTACCACCTTAGGTGGACTGCGTTTTAACAAATGATCGAAAATTCTTCCCAAACCCTAAAAGAAATTTCAGACGAAAAAGAAATTAAAAATTCAATTCTAGAAGAAAACACTTCAGATACTCCAAAAGAGGATGATCTATCATTTGAAACTAAAGATATTCCCTCTGCAGATTCTTCTTCAAGCAGACGAAACAGTGATTTGGATACAGCAGGATTTACCCAAGAAGAATTTGCATCATTATTAGGAAAATATGATTATAATTTCAAACCTGGTGATCTTGTAAAAGGTACAGTTTTTGCTTTAGAGCCTAAAGGAGCAATGATTGATATAGGAGCTAAAACTGCAGCTTTTATGCCTATGCAAGAAGTTTCTATAAATAGAGTTGAAGGTCTTAGTGATGTTTTGCAACCATCAGAAAGTAGAGAGTTTTTTATAATGAGTGAGGAGAATGAAGATGGGCAGTTAGCTTTATCAATCAGAAGGATAGAATATCAAAGAGCGTGGGAAAGAGTAAGACAATTACAAAAAGAAGATGCAACTATATATTCCGAGGTTTTTGCTACAAACAGGGGTGGGGCTTTAGTCAGAGTTGAGGGATTGAGAGGCTTTATCCCTGGATCTCATATTAGTGCTAGAAAAATAAAAGAAGATTTGGAAGGGGAATATTTACCTTTAAAATTTCTTGAGGTGGATGAAGAAAGAAATAGATTAGTTTTAAGTCATAGAAGAGCTTTAGTTGAGAAAAAAATGAATAGACTTGAAGTCGGAGAAGTTGTTGTAGGTTCAGTTAAAGGAATTAAACCTTATGGAGCGTTTATCGATATAGGTGGCGTAAGTGGTCTTCTGCATATTTCTGAAATTAGTCATGAACATATTGAAACACCTCATAATGTTTTAAATGTAAATGATCAGATGAAAGTAATGATAATAGACTTAGATTCCGAGAGAGGAAGAATCTCTTTATCAACCAAAGCTCTAGAACCCGAACCTGGCGATATGCTAACTGACCCACAAAAAGTTTTTAATAAAGCTGAAGAAATGGCTGCAAAATATAAGCAAATGTTACTTGAGCAAACTGATGAGAATGAGGAGCAGGCAATAGAAGTTGCAGAAAGCGTATAAACTCTAATTTTTAATTTTTTAATAACTTATAGACGAAATTCATTCTAGATTAAAAAATTTTTGTAATCTCAAGTTAATAACTATTGATTAATATTTGTGATTTAATTTAGGATTAGATTATTCCTAAATTATTAATAAATGAGTGATTTTATTTTTACTTCTGAATCTGTAACTGAAGGGCATCCTGACAAGATATGTGACCAAATCAGTGACGCTGTTTTAGATGCTTTATTGACTGAAGATCCAGAAAGTAGAGTAGCCTGTGAAACAGTAGTCAACACTGGACTTTGTTTACTTACTGGTGAAATAACTTCTAGAGCAAAGCTTGATTATATAAAACTTGTCAGGAAAGTAATCAAAGAAATTGGATATGAAGGTTCAAAAGCTGGGGGGTTTGACTCAAATAGCTGTGCTGTTTTAGTGGCTCTTGACGAGCAATCACCTGATATTTCCCAAGGCGTAAATGAAGCCGATGATATAAACGAGGATTTAGAAAACAATACTGGAGCTGGTGATCAGGGGATAATGTTTGGCTATGCATGTGATGAGACACCTGAATTAATGCCATTACCAATTAGCTTGGCTCACAGATTAGCAATACAACTTGCAAAAGTAAGACATGAAAAAGTACTTAATTATCTTCTGCCTGATGGAAAAACTCAAGTAAGTATTGATTACAAAAAAGGGGTCCCAATTTCAATAAACACCATTTTAATTTCAACTCAGCATACGGAGGAGATTGATGGACTTACAAATGAAGAAGAAATTCGTCAAAAGATAAAAGAAGATTTATGGATGAATGTTGTATTACCAGCGACAAAAGATTTAGAAATTAAACCAAAAAGTAAAAAGACAAGATTCCTAGTAAACCCCACAGGTAAATTTGTTGTAGGAGGCCCTCAAGGTGATGCAGGACTTACGGGCAGAAAAATAATTGTAGATACTTATGGTGGATATGCAAGGCATGGAGGTGGTGCATTCTCTGGGAAGGATCCTACTAAAGTTGATAGATCAGCTGCATATGCAGCACGTTATGTAGCCAAAAGTATTGTTAAAGCAAAATTAGCAAAAAAGGCAGAAGTACAATTAAGTTACGCCATTGGAGTTGCTAAACCGATTTCAATTCTTGTTGAAACATTTGGTACTGGAGTTATTTCTCAAGGTAATTTAGAAGAACTAATTAAAAAGAACTTTGATTTAAGGCCTGCAGCAATAATAAAAGAATTTGATTTAAGAAATCTACCAAAAAAAATGGGTGGTGAATTTTTCAGAAAAACTGCATCTTATGGACATTTTGGCAGAAATGATCTAAAACTTCCTTGGGAAAGTGTAGAAAAAAAATCAGCCCAATTAATAGAGGCCTCCAAAGACTTTTTGTAAATATTTATGCCTGATAAGTTTTTTGGAGGGTTGGATTTTGGGACTAGCGGCGCAAGAATATCCATAATCAACTTTAAAAAAGAATTAAAATACTCAAATTCAGTTCTTTATCAATATGGCTTTAAAAATCCCAACTCTTGGATTAATTCTTGTGAAAAACTTTTGGATAGTTTACCTCTTCATATAAAAAACAATATTGTTAATTTAGCAATCTCAGGCACTTCTGGAACTTTAACGGCTTGCAATTTAAGAGGTGATCCCATGGGAGAAGCTATACCTTATGACCAAGCATGTAATGAAAACAAAATTTTTATTGAATCGATAACGGTTGGAGAAGATCATTTACAAACCCCATACAGTAGTCTGGCTAAAGCATTAAAACTAATAGATAAATTTGGGGAAAATATTCTTTTGAGACATCAATCTGACTTCATAACTGGCTGGTTTTTGAAAGATTGGACATATGGAGAAGAAGGCAATAATATCAAACTTGGTTGGGATCTAATAAAAGAATCTTGGCCAAAAAGTTATCTCAAGACTTCATGGCAAAAATGCTTACCTCTAATAATTAAAAGTGGAAAAATCTTAGGTCAAATCGATACTAACTTAGCCGAAAGGTTCAAATTAAATAAGAAAATACTATTAGTTTCGGGGACAACTGATTCAAATGCAGCTTTTTTAGCTGCAGGATTGGAAAAAGAAGAGGGTCTAACAGTTTTAGGAACCACAATCGTACTTAAAAAGATTAATAAGACCCCAATAAAAGAAAAAGGAATCACATCCCATAGATTTAGTGAAGACTGGATATGTGGAGGGGCTTCAAACGCTGGCTGTGGAATTTTATCGCAATTTTTTTCTGATTTAGAAATCAAAGAACTTAGCAGACAAATAAATACCTCAAAAGAAACTTCCCTAAATCTTTTGCCACTCAATAGCATAGGTGAGAGATTTCCTGTTAATAATCCCTTAATGGAGCCAATTCTTAGCCCTAGGCCAGTAAGCGACTCACTTTATTTACAAGCATTATTCGAGGGGTTAGCAAGAATTGAATTGAAAGGATGGGAAAAACTACATGAACTGACAGGTTCATTTCCAAAAAGAATTGTTACTACTGGTGGCGGTTCAAAAAATCCTCAATGGAGAGCAATAAGAGAACGAGTAATGAATATCCCCATAGTTTCATGTAAAAAAACGACTTCATTTGGGACAGCTTTATTAGCAATTCATGCAAATCAATAAATTTTCTTCGTTAAATCTTTAATCAAGATATAAAAATTTTATGAAAGGGGTTTCACAAACTACACATCTTAATTTAAAGTGTATTAGTTAGAGCCGGGATAGCTCAGTTGGTAGAGCAGGCGACTGAAAATCGCCGTGTCCCCAGTTCAAATCTGGGTCCTGGCACCTTTATAAACCTGTCTTTGACGGGTTTTTTTTTATGAATATTTATATATTTATAAATTTAAATTTTTATTTATCAAATCTACATACTTGACCAATCACACCCAAAATTAGTTCGTCTCCATTTGGATCTTGCCAATCAGCAAAATTATTTAAACGACTATTTTCATCATCTGTGAAAACATTAACATCTCTAAAAGATTTCTCAAAACAGTTTATGTCCATTGTATAAAGAATATCTTGTGTTATTTCACTTTGAGTTTTTGGAATAAATTTGCTCAACACTCTAACAGAACCATCTTTATTCCTTTTTAAACTTTTTCTATCCCATATTTGTTCGCCGTATTCACTAATTTGACCTCCAATCCACTCATGAGACAAAGCATACGATTGCTTTATTGAAATACAAAAAGAGCACATTATGGACAGAACAAAACACAAGAAATTAACAGTAAGTTTTGATGAAAAGCTATTCTTTGCTTGAATCATAATATTTTCGAATATAGAAAATCGATAAATTGGATTTTTAAAAAATAAATCTGAATTAATTATCAATTTTGATTCAGAATTTACTAATTTAGTTTGCCTAAAATCTTAATTTAAAAAAATAAGATTAAAAACTTTGTAAAAAATTTTATTGATTTGTTTTTCTATTATAGATAAAATCAACTATTAATTTCTAAAGTTAGCTCTCAAAAAATTTCGGATCAATTAATGAATAAAATTCAAAAATTCCTCTTAGTAGTCTTTTTTATAGCAATATTTGTTGTATTAATTTATTTCATACAAAACTATGGCATCGAACCTCTTAGAAAAAAGGTAGAAAGTATGGGAATATGGGCACCTTTTGGAATATTTGTTCTCAGAGGAGTAAGTATAATTTTACCCGCTCTTCCTAGTTCGGCTTATTCACTTCTGGCTGGCTCCTTACTAGGGTTCCAAAAAGGTTACATAACAATTGTCTTTTCTGATATAGTTTTTTGCCAAGCAGCTTTCTTCATTGCAAGATATTTTGGTCGTGATCCTGTACGTGGGTTAGTGGGATCAAAAGCAATGAAAAGAATTGAAAGTTTTAATCAAAACCAATTAGAAGAAAATTTCTTCCTGATGACAGGTCTCCTTATGACTGGACTTTTTGATTTTCTAAGTTATGCAATCGGTATTGGAGGAACTCGGTGGAAAATATTCACCCCAGCTTTACTAATAAGTCTTCTAATCAGTGATTCTATTCTTGTGGCTGTTGGGGCTGGAGTCAGTCAGGGGGCAGGTTTATTCCTGGGAATAGCTCTTTTAGGCATGTTTGCTTTAGCAACTATTTCAGGTTTAGCAAAAAGAAAAATCCCAAAATAAGGATAGAATTAACGATCGTAAAACCATCCATAAAAGATATAACATTTTCGCAAACAACAACATTAAAAATGACTATTTATGTAAGAATAATATTCTGTTGATTTTAAAAATTTTTAGATGACTCCATTTAGACCTACATCTTACGATCGTCCTGGAGAGCAAATATCAACAACACCTTCTGGATTAAAAGTTACTTCTGCAAAAAGATTAATGGTAGATTCTATGGTACGGATGATTCAAAAAGCTACCAATCATTCAGTAGAAGATAAACTTGACGAAGAATATAATAACAATTAATCGATTTATTCAAAAAAGTTTAGGAGAGTGGAAATCAATAAGAAGCACTCATTCTTTAGCTTTTCAAGAAATTGAAAATTTAACGAGCAAAATAGTAATAAAAGAGTTAGAAAATAATAATAAAAATGTATTAGGTCTTTTAGAAAAATATAATGCCACCTCTAAACCTTCTTTTATTGCATTATCAATAAGTTGGAAGGCAATAAGTGATTGGGAGATGGATCAGAAAATTGCACAAGATAAAACTATATTGTTATTTTTACCAAAGGATAAAAATAAAGGGATTGTTCTACGTAATAAGGGATATACTGAATCCGTTATTTCATCATCAGAATATTTGATTGATCAAAGTGAGAACTTACATATTAAAACTATTTACAGTTCAACCACTTCTGAAGAGAGAATTTGTTTTTTATCAAATCATATTAGATCCAGATATTCAGTAATTAGAAATAATGAAAACAATACCGTAATACAAACCTCACACACATCAGAGATAAGAAATATGTCTATCTTAAAAGATTGATTATTCTTTCAAATTGAAATTCTGTATTAGAAATTAAATCAGGAAGAAATTGTTTTTCTCCTTTCATAGTATTTACAGTAGACTTTAAATCAGATATCGTTGAATCTCTCATCAGTTCAAAAACTCGGATAGCATTTTTTAAAGGTACACCAAGGGCCAAATAAGTATTTTTGAGATCCTTCAAACAGTTTTTAGATAAAACTGATTCATCATCAGAAATTAAAAGGTAAGAAACAATCCTTAAAATTATTTCTCCATCCCTTAGACAAACTGACATCTTATTGGTGGTATCTATAGATATTTTTGTATTAACTGAATCTTGATTTTCACAAATCATTGCGGTTACCGCATCAGCAGCAATTGCGTGAGAATTAGTTGTTATTGAATTTATTGCATCTAATCTTGAGTTTGCAGTATTAATAAATTCTTTTATGTCTTCAATATTTTTATTACTTATATTTTTTAAATCTCTATCATTTGATAAAATTTGATTACTATTTGAAACTGTCATTCTTAAATTCAAAAACTTAAAATTTCTATTTATTTATAATAGATCAGAGCAAATTAAAATAATTAAATCTTAAAATAAACGAAATGGTTCTTAATCAAAAACTACATTTTGAAGTGATATTCAGAATAATGTAAATAAAAAAAATTTTCGCTAAGATATAAATAATAACTCAAAAAAATTTTGGATAAACAAGAATTAAAATTATCAAAAAAACTTGTTTCTTCTTACAAAAAAAGATTAGAAAAAGAAATTTTTGAGAGAAGCATTAAATTAAAAATGCCTCAGAACAAATTCGAAGAAATTATCAATAATAATAATGAACTAATAAATCTAAAAAAAGCATTACAAGAATTAGAGACTAATCCTCAATCTTCAAATTAATGTAAGGTAAAAATTTTTAATAATACAATCTATAAAAAGTGCATCAAACTAACAACTTCCTTTTTAAATCCTTAAATAATGCACAACTTAAAGCTGTAAATCATATAAATGGGCCACTGCTGGTTGTAGCAGGTGCAGGCAGTGGAAAAACCAAGGCTCTTACTCATAGAATTGCTAACTTAATTGAGAATAACTCTGTAGACCCCTATAACATTCTCGCAGTAACTTTTACAAATAAAGCTGCTAAAGAAATGAAAGCAAGACTTCAAGTACTACTTGCACAAGAAATAGCTTTAAATCAATTTGGGCAGCCTTGGTCAACCCTCAAGGAATTTGATCAGAATCAATTAAGAACAAATATTGATCAAGAGAGACTAAGGGACTTATGGATAGGAACTTTTCATGCATTATTTTCAAGACTTTTAAGATACGATATAGAAAAATATCAAGACCCTGAAGGCCTAACCTGGACACGGCAATTTTCTATTTATGACGAGACAGATTCTCAGACACTAGTAAAAGAAATTGTTGGTCAAGATATGGGTCTCGATCCAAAAAGATTTGATCCTAAGAAAATTAAGAGGGCTATTAGTAACGCAAAAAATCAATGTTTTACAACTAATGATCTTGAAGAAAAAGCTGATAATCATTTTGATAAAATAATTGCAGATGTTTACAGAAGATATAGGATATCTCTCTCAAAAAATAATGCTTTAGACTTTGATGATCTTCTACTACTTCCTGTGTTTTTATTGAGACAAAATGATTTAGTTAGGGATTACTGGCATAAAAGATTTCAGCATGTATTAGTTGATGAATATCAAGATACAAACAGGACACAATATGAACTTATTAAATTAATTACGGCTGGGAATACTGAACCAAACAAATTTTGCAAATGGAATGATAGATCAATTTTTGTTGTCGGAGATGCGGATCAAAGTATTTATAGTTTTAGGGCAGCAGATTTCAGAATATTAATCGGATTTCAAGAAGACTTTAAAAATTCATCTAATAATGATCAGAAAGCCTCTCTGGTTAAATTAGAAGAAAACTATAGATCTTCATCAAATATTCTTACTGCTGCAAACTCTTTGATTGAAAATAATACTGAAAGAATTGATAAAGTTTTAAAGGCTACAAGGAAGGAAGGAGAACTTTTAAAGTTGCTTAGCTGCGATGATGAGATATCTGAAGCTGAGGCAATAACAACAAAATTAAGGTCTCTAAATAATTACAATAATCAACCAATCTGGAAAAATTTTGCAATCCTCTATAGAACTAGGGCTCAATCTAGAGTATTAGAAGAATCCCTAGTAAGATGGAGAATTCCATATACAATCTTTGGCGGATTACGTTTTTATGACAGAAGAGAAGTTAAAGATGCTGTCGCCTATTTAAAAGTCTTAGTAAATTCTTCAGATAATGTAAGCCTTTTAAGAATCATCAATGTCCCGAGAAGGGGAATAGGAAAAACAACTATTCAAAAGCTTAATGAGCTATCAAATAAGTTGAATATTCCTTTATGGGAGGTCATAAATGACAAACAAAGCTTAGTTGAGACACTAGGCAGATCATCAAAGGGCATTAATAAATTCACAGAGCTTATGAATGACCTTCTATGTTATGTAGAGAATTCGGGGCCCGCTCAAATTCTTCAGTTAATTCTAGAAAAAAGCGGTTACTTAAGTGATTTATTAACAAGTGGTTCAGAGGAATCTGAAGATAGAAGAAATAATCTTCAGGAATTAATAAATGCTGCTACTCAATTTGAAGAAGAGACCGAGAACCCAGATTTAGAGGGATTCTTGTCAACAGCAGCTTTAACAACAGACAATGATACAAAAAAAAATCATCCTAACTCTGTCACTTTAATGACCCTCCATAACAGTAAAGGATTAGAATTTCAAAATGTATTTATAACTGGACTAGAACAAGGTTTATTTCCAAGCCACAGGTCAATTGATACTCCTTCTCTTCTAGAAGAAGAAAGAAGATTATGTTATGTAGGTATAACAAGAGCTAAAGAGAGAGTCTTCTTATCACATGCAAGAGAGAGAAGATTGTGGGGGGGCATGCGAGAAGCAACTATTCCTTCAATATTTCTCTCAGAAATACCAGAAAAACTAATCGACGGGGAATTACCTCAATCAGGTGGTGCTTCTATTAGAAGGGATCGTCATCTTGACCGTTTAACAAGAGTGGATAGAAACGATTCAAATGAATTTATTAATAGACCTATAAATGCAGTAAGAAAACTATATTCAGGGCCCAGTAAAGGAAAAAGTTGGTTGATAGGAGATAAAGTAATTCACTCCAAATTTGGTAAAGGTGAAATTATACATATTTTTGGCAGTGGAGAAAAAATATCGTTAGCAGTAAAGTTTGGTGATAAAGGGAGCAAAATTCTAGACCCAAGATTAGCTCCAATAAGAGCAATAAAATGAAATTTGCATGAATGATATTTCTGCTTATATAAATTCAGCAATATTAAAGATTCCTTTTAATTTATTTAATATCATTTCACAGTATATTGAATTGAATAGCCGCGTTAAAGTTGCAATTGTGGGTGGCTATATAAGAGATTTATTAATCACTAAAATTCATAAAAAGACTTTTTTCAATCCACTTGATATTGATATAGTTACAGAAGGATCCTCAATTGATTTAGCAAAATTCATAAAAAAAAATATCTCAAATGTTGAACTTTGTTTGATAAAAGAATTTGAAATATATGACACTGTAGAACTAAATATTAATGATTTAAAAATTGATATAGCCTCTGCAAGAAAAGAGAAGTATGAAGCACCAGGATTAAATCCAATCGTAAAACATGCAAATATTAAAGAGGATTTAAAAAGGAGAGATTTTAGTATAAATGCAATAGCTTTTGAATTCTCAAAGCAAGAAATCTATGATTTATTTGATGGTATAAAACATATTAAAGAAAAAGAATTGCATTTGCTACATGAAAATAGTATTCAAGATGACCCTAGTAGGTTAATAAGATGTGCAAGATATGCTTCAAGATTAGATTTCAAAATTTCAAATAAATCACTTCAACAATCTCAAAAGATTATCCAAAGATGGCCCTGGGATATTATGAAGGATGATGCTAAAGCTAAATTTCCGCCTGGAATAAGTATAAGAATCAGGATGGAATTGGCAGAAATATACAAATACGATAATCTCGCAAAAATACTTTCTTTATTAAACAATTGGGGAATAATTTCTATTTTAAATAAAAATATTAGTATTAATAATAAATTTTTAAGGGGTTTAAAGTGGATTAGAAAACTTAAAGGAAATTATATTCTCTACCTATTAAAAAATTCAGAAAATTTAGAGCTTACTTGTCAAAGATTTTTTATTAATAGCAAGGAAAAGAAGATTCTCAAAGATTACTTAAATATCACAAATCAATTAGATAATGAAAAAGAAAAATTTCTTTATTTAACCCCCTCAAAATGGACTGAATTTATTGAAACAAAAAATTTAGATGATGAGACAGTGAAATTATTAATTTGCAATGGGGGTTTATTTTGGAAATCATTTTTTAAATGGCTATTTGTTTATAAATTTATTAAGTCAAAAAAAAGTGGGGAATTTTTAAAAAGTGAAGGATGGCAACCGGGGAAAGAAATGGGGGATGAAATTAAAAGGTTGCGATATATAGAGATAGATAAGATCAAAAAGAAATAACTATCAATTTATTACTTCTCCGACCTTATACCATTCATCCTTCAAAAATTTTTCATACTTAGGATCACAACATATCAAAAGCGGGCCACAAGTTTGTGGATCTAATAATAATGAAATTTTTTCTTTAAAGATGTCACTATTAATTTTATTTTTTTTTGAAAATGCGATAATTCTATTATTACGTTTTTCTGCAATAATTTGATCAAATATTTCTTTATTTGATTCAAATAAAGAACTTTTGATTCCTTTATGTATTAAATCAAATATTCCTGGATAAGCTTTAAATGCAAATAAATCTAATAAAACCCTAATAGGTTTGAGCTTATTATCTTTCCTTAATAAATTAGATGAATCGATCATCTCTTTAAGGTGTCCTATAAATCCATAGCCTGTTACATCAGTAGCTGCATTTATAAATTTTTCTCCAAACTTATCTTGAAGCAAGTAAATTTTTTCAATCAATGGTTGTTGACTTGTAACTAAATTTCTCATTATCTCTTCTGAACTATCTTTCAAATAAATATTTTGCATTTGCGCAGCAAAAAAAACTCCCACGCCTAGAGGCCTTGACATTAGGATAATATCTCCTTTTTTCATACCGGATTTCAACCATGGTTTTGCTCCATTTTTCAAAACTCCCTGAACAGTTAAAGAAATATCGATTCCTAAAGAATAAGGTTGATCAACAAAACTTCTTGACTCAAAAGTATGCCCTCCAATTAACTTACCTCCTTGTTCTTCAACTGTTGTTTTTATACCCTTTAGACAATGAGAAAAAAGGTGGCTTTGAAAATCTTTTCCTACTTTTGGAAGAGATATTAAGGCTTGTACAGATGAAAGTTTTACTCCGCAAGCCCATAAATCTGAGCAAGCATGCAACACTGTAATTTTTGCATTTAGCCAAGGATCACTTATCAACGCCGGAAATCCATCAACACTTTGAAGAATAATATCTTGATTATTTTTATAAATTTCAACAGAATCCTCAGGAGAAGTTGCAAAATTTTCAAGTTGAGCACTCCTTAAGGATTTATTTAAAGTGCTTTGAGGAATTTTAGCGGCACATCCTCTACAATCTTCCATCCCACCTTCTCTGACTTTTTGATTCATATTCGAATTTAAAATACGAAATTTCTTTATAAAACCTTCATCAATTTTATTTTTAAGGTACCAAATAAGAAAAGAAGGCCCAATAACAACATCACCATAAAAAGCAAAAGCTTTCGGAAGCTTTCTAGGATAAGAATTTACTATTTGCAATCCAAATTTTTGAGGAGACCATTTTTTTAATGATTCACCTTTTATTTCCTTCAGAATATTAGTTACCAATATATTTAACACTTTTACTGCAAATATTCCAGAAGAAGGTCTTTTAGAGGTTTTTATGACTGCGCAATCACCAGTTGCAAAAGTTCCGAAAAAATTTTTTAACCTTAATTTCTGATCTGTAAAAAATCGTCCTTTTGAATCCAATTCTGAATTATATTTTTGTACCCAAGATGGTGATGAATTTCCTGTACATAAAAGAATCTTTCCATAATCAGGAGGAAGCTTGCCAACTACTTCTATATTCGATCTGTAAAAAGTTTTTAAAATTTTATCATCTACTTTGTTTAATTTGCATAGAATTTTTAATGATCTTTTTTCCCATCTTTTTCTCAAGGCAAAAGCAACTTCAATTGCTGCGAGTCCACTTCCAACAATTACAAAAGATTGTTCAGTTTCAGAATCATGCTTATCTTCTTTTTTAATTAACTCATAAGCCTTTAAAAAAGGTTTAATTGGGAAAGCAATTTGATTATTGACTAAATCTTCAAATTCTCTTGAAATTTTAGTTTGACTTCCATAATTAAGTACTAATTTTGAGTAACAAATTGATGGTCTATTTTTTAAAAAAATTTTTTTTAACTGAAAATCAATATTTATTACCTCTTCTTTTATGAAAGCTACTCTTGACTTTTTAGCTAAAGATCTAATATCAATTAAGCTTTCATCCAAAGAAATTGATTTAGAAATAACAGAAGGGAACATAGCCGAATAAACTAACTTAGTATCTCTGGATATAATTGAGATAGGGATTTCTGGCATTAATTTCGGATACATCAACCATTTTCTCATCAAAAGAACATTTGTATGTCCGCCTCCAATTAGTACTAGATGATTAATAGTCATTTCATTACAATGAATAAACAGCATTTATTACCCATTAAAGAATCAAGATTAGGAGTAATTGGTGGGAGTGGTTTCTATTCAATTGACAAAATAGAATGTCATAAAGAAATCGAGGTTAATACACCTTATGGTAAACCTTCTGATTCAATTAGGCTCTTTAAAACTGGTAATTTGGAAATAGCTTTTATAGCGAGGCACGGTAGAACACATAAGCTGAATCCTACAGAAATACCATACAAAGCTAACATTTGGGCTCTCCGATCAATTGGGGTGAGGTGGATAATCGCTCCATCAGCAGTTGGTTCCCTTCAAGAACAAATAAGGCCCCTTGATATTGTTATTCCAGATCAATTTATTGATCGAACTCATGAAAGACCAGCAACATTTTTTAATGAAGGAGCAGTAGCTCACGTAACTATGGGGGATCCTTTCTGTATGAACTTGTCAGGAATTTTATGCAATGTTAGCGAAGAACATATCCCGGAAGGAAGACAACTTCATAGAGGAGGAACATATCTTGCGATGGAGGGGCCCGCCTTCTCTACCAGAGCAGAATCTAATTTATATAGAAGTTGGGGTTGTTCAATTATAGGTATGACTAATCACACTGAAGCAAGATTAGCTAAAGAAGCTGAGATAGCTTATTCTTCTCTCTCTATGGTTACTGATTATGATTGCTGGCATCAAACTCATCAGGAAGTATCAGTAGAGATGGTTTTGGGAAATCTCAGAGCGAATACTGAAGTTGCTAACAAAATTGTCTTTGAAATCGCGAAAGTTATCGATAAAAAGAGACCTCAAAGCAAATCCCATTGTTCTTTAAAGGATGGTTTAATAACTCAAAAAGAAAATATCCCTAGTCTTACAAAAGAAAAACTAAAGATATTTACAGATTCTTATTGGAGTTAAATACAACTCTATTGTAAAGAGTAATGATTGATTTAACCTGCGCCTACTCCTTGATATGAACCGTAGAAAAATATACCTAATACGAAAATAACTGCTATTCCACCAGCTGTAGCTACTAGCCAAAGAGGAAGAGTTCCCTCAGTCCACCTTCTTTCCCATGCGACGGCTGGTCTGCCATCTGGTAATCTATCGGGGATTCGGCCATCAGGCCCCTTTAATTTACTCATAATTTTAATTTAATTGAAAAAGTAACTGGAAAATAAAATTCCCAAAACAAAGACTGATAATAAGCCTAGATAAAGACTTGTTCGATTAAGTTCAACTGGAACTTTATTCGGATTTTCGTTTACTTGCATAATTAATAAAGTTATCTTAAAAATTGCATAGCTGCTATGGCACCTAAGAAGAAGACTGAAGGAATCGCCAGCGCATGAACTGCGAGCCAACGAATAGTAAAGATCGGATAAACGCGGACTTCAACAGCCTGCATTGGTGCTTGAGAATTTGACATAATTATTTTGTTCTTAAATCTAATTGAGATTTAGCATCATATCTTTGCGTTACAACAGGTGCTTTTGATTCAGAGGCCTGGAAATAACTATCGGGACGTGGAGTTCCAAAAGCATCATAGGCTAAACCTGTATAGACAAATAGGAAGCCAGCTATAAAAATAGCTGGGAGTGTTACTGCATGAATAATCCAGTATCTGATACTGGTGATTATTTCAAAGAATGGGCGTTCACCCGTTGAACCTGCGGCCATAATCACAATTACTTACTTTATGATCTTACAAGGAAAAATCCTAAGTTTGTGGAGAAATTTACAGCTTGGTTACAGACAGTTGTTAAATTGCAACAAAATTAAGGATTTTTTTATTTTTTGATTTATTGGAAATTAGCCGTTCCACTTTAGGATATAACCTCTTTCTCCCAGAATAAAGCCTTTTTTATCATCTATTTCATCTTTTTCTAGGAATTGAATCTTGATGTAGTTAGTTGGCAGATTTGAAGCAACAGGATCAGAATTCCATGTTTTACCTTCATCTTTACTAACTATTAAAGTACCATTACCACCGCCAGCCCAGATATTTCCTTCAGGGTCCCAACCCATATCTAAATAATTGTAGCCATTCAGAATTGGAACTATTGGTTTAGTCCAACTTTCTAAATCATTACTATCCTCATTAAATCTTATTTCAGCTCCTCGAGATAACATCCATAAATTACCTTTTGGATTAAATCCTATACTTTGTACTCTCTTACTACTCGCTCTTTGATGAGCTATCCAAGTATCACTTTCATTTTCAAGAGTAGAGAAAAAATTACCAAGACTACTTACACTTACATAATCTCCATTAGATGTTCTTCTTAAATCTCTAATCCCCCCTTGCTCTGATGGGTCTGATACTTTTGCTTCCCATGTTTCACCACTATTAGAGGTTACATAAATAGCAGCTGAAGTTGTTGCCAATTCAGCTACCCCATCATCAATAGTTGAAACTAAAAAAGGTTGGCCAGGCAATTTACCGAGGGATAACCTAGTCCAGTTTTTCCCTTCATCAATCGTATGCATGACTAAAGAAGGTTGTCCTATCAACCATCCCTCAGAACCCCTAAAATCAATGTCAAGTAAACGGAAATTCTCCTCTGCAGCAATATCTAACGATCTTTTTTCCCATGATTTACCTCCATCATTAGATTCCATAATTAGCCTATTTGATCCAACTAAGAATCCATGATTATTATCTATGAAATCTATATCTAATGCATTTGACTGATCTTCAAATTGAATTGTTTCCCAGGGACTACTCTCGCTCATTTTTACACCTGTTGAAGAACAACTACTTAAAATCAAGCAAAGTGTAAATGTTAAAAGAAGATTTGGAATACTAGTTAAAAATTTTTTCATGAATATATTTTAATGCAAAGAGTACAAAGAAAGGAAACATGCAGCCGCAAATGCTAAACCACCAAATATTAAAATGTTTTTCTGACCAGGTGGCAAACTATTGAATCCAAAGCCATAAGTTAGATTCTCTTCAAAACCACTAGGTTTTTCTCTTGGGCCTATATCTTTATATAAATTTTTACCCGCTCTACATACTGGACAAGCAAAAGTGTTTCCATCTATTGCTAAGAAAGAGGTATTTTTAGGAATGTTGAGTTTCTTGTTTCCTTCGATAGGATCATAAATATATCCACAACTTCTACATTCGAATCTATTTTGTTCTAAATTAGTTATAAGTTCTTTGTCTTTTAACTCTAATGGTTTTTCTGAAGATTCTTCATTTGCTAAATCTTCAACTATTTGGTTATCCTCAGATGATGGTTGAATGTTTTCACTCACGATTTAGTATTTAACTTTAGAGACTCTAAAAGATTTTGCTGAATTAAGCGAATTTTCCAACAATTTTTTTAAATGTTTTCATTACCCGGCTACGAATACTTTTTAGGTTTTTTAATAATTGCAGCGGCAGTTCCAATTTTAGCTTTAGTTACTAACCTTATAGTTTCTCCAAAAGGAAGAACCGGCGAAAGAAAACTTACCTACGAATCAGGGATGGAGCCTATTGGGGGAGCTTGGATTCAATTCAATATTAGATATTACATGTTTGCATTAGTATTCGTTATATTTGATGTAGAGACTGTATTTCTCTATCCTTGGGCGGTTGCATTCAATAGACTAGGTTTACTAGCATTTATTGAAGCTCTGATATTTATTGCAATATTAGTAATTGCTCTTGCCTACGCCTGGAGAAAAGGAGCTTTAGAATGGAGTTAAAAAATTGAACAATTCACTATCACCAAAAGCAATAAGAGAACTTAGAGAAGAAACTTGTAATCCTCTCGGTGCTCCCCAAGTCACTACTGACTTAAGCGAAAACATTATAATGACAAGTCTAGATGACCTTCACAACTGGGCTAGATTAAGTAGTCTATGGCCACTTTTATACGGAACTGCATGCTGTTTTATAGAATTTGCAGCACTTATAGGGTCACGATTTGACTTTGATAGATTTGGCTTGGTACCTAGAAGTTCCCCAAGACAAGCAGACTTACTAATTGTTGCTGGAACAGTCACAATGAAAATGGCACCGGCATTAGTAAGATTATATGAGCAAATGCCAGAACCAAAATATGTCATAGCCATGGGAGCTTGTACAATAACTGGTGGAATGTTTAGTGCAGACTCAACAACTGCAGTTAGAGGAGTTGATAAATTAATCCCAGTTGATTTGTACCTTCCTGGATGTCCCCCTAGACCAGAAGCTATTTTTGATGCTGTTATAAAATTAAGAAAAAAAGTTGCTAATGAGAGTATTCTTGAGAGGAGTAAAGCTGAACAAACTCATAGATATTTAACTGTAAATCATGAAATGAATCTTGTTTTTTCAGAAAATACTGGTGAGTATTTAAATAAAAAATCTGAAAAGTCAATTGAATCTTCTAACCTTAATCAGATAGAAGAAAGTAGTGAAAATATATATGAAACAAATTCTATAGATAAAGAAATAAAATAATGGAAAATAATATTTCACCTGAATCTTCAGAAAAAATTGTAAAACAAAGTGGAATAGTAAGTAATCAGCTTTCTGAAGATGGAATTGCAAACGAGTCTTTAGGGAATGATCATATAGGTGTTGAGATACTTTCAGTAAAACCAGAAAAATTGTACGAAGCAATATCTACTTTAAAAGGATATGGCTTTAACTACCTTCAGTGTCAAGGGGGTTACGATGAAGGGCCAGGAAAATGTCTTGTAAGTTTTTATCATCTAATCTCACTTGAGGATAAACAAGATATAAAAAAGATTAAAGAAATAAGAGTAAAAGTTTTTTTAGATAGAGATTCAAATTTATCTGTACCTAGCCTTTATAAAATTTTTAAGGGAAGTGATTGGCAAGAAAGGGAAACCTATGACATGTTTGGAATCAATTTTGCTGATCATCCAAATCCAACAAGACTCCTAATGCCAGAAGACTGGAGAGGATGGCCATTAAGAAAAGATTATATACAACCAGACTTCTATGAATTACAAGATGCTTATTAGAAAAAAAAATTTATTAATTTAATTTCTTCAATTTTTTATTAATAAACATAACTGCCCTTGCAAGTCTTCGAGGATCATGCCTAAGTGTTGGAGTTATCTTTCTTGAATAAAGAGGAGCTTGCAAGACGTAATATCCTTCTGAAATTAATTCTTCTTTATTACAAATCACTGGCATGGCGCCTCTACTTTGGTAATAATCAACAAGCGGTGACTTTTCAAATTGAATTTGAGAAAGTATTGCATTAAATATTCGTTTTTTTACACCAAAATTTGAAAATTGCTTTTCTATTGCTTTGATGTGTTGATGTACATCAAGATTATCCGTTTCCCCTGGTTGAGTCATCAAATTACTTATATAGATTTTAGGAGCATTACTCTTCAGAAGAGCATCTACAATTTCGGGGACCAGTAAATTAGGTAGCAAAGAAGTATAAAGACTTCCTGGACCAAGTATTATTAGATCTGCTTCTTTAATAGCTTCAAGAGCACTAGGAAGAGCTGATGGATTTTCAGGCAGATAACCAATCCTGGAAATCACCTTTTTTGATTGACTTATTTTACTTTCACCAAATATTTTCTCACCGTCTTCAAGTTCTGCCCAAAGCATTACATCTGTATTTGTTGCAGGCAATACTTGCCCTTGCACTGCCAACACTTTACTGGAGGCCTGAACCGCTTTTTCTAAACTCCCCGTAATTGTTGTTAAAGCAGATAAGAATAAATTGCCAAAACTATGTCCCTCTAATCCACTACCTCCAGAAAATCTGTATTGAAACAATCTTGTTAATATTGGTTCTTCATTTGATAAGGCTGCCAAACAATTTCTGATATCTCCAGGTGGTTGAACTCCTAATTGTTTTCTTAGAACCCCGCTACTACCTCCATCATCTGAAACTGTAACTATTGCAGTTATATTACTGCTGTAGTTTTTTAGGCCTTTCAATAATGTTGACAAGCCAGTTCCTCCTCCAATAGCAACAATATTTGGGCCTCTATTTAATTTACTTTTTACTCTAAGTGCATCTATTAAAAATTTATTTTTTTCTGGAACAAGCGCTTTTTGTATAGAATTAATACTTCTATTTTGCCCAATACCAATCAAGAGAAGACCAAACAAAAGGATTAATGGTCCTAAAACTGAAATAGGCAAAATTTTTGTTGCCACGTTCATTATCGAGAAAAAGACATCTATTAACCAATAAAGAGGTCTTAGATTGGTCCAAATTGCAATCCCTAATAAAGAAGTTAAGAATCCAATAGCAGAAGTTATCATCCATCTTTTAATTACTAAACCTGGCAATAGCCAACTTAGAATTCTTATAATTTTATTTATCAAACCTAAATTCGACTTTTTAAAATAAGATAAAGTCCTCTTTATTCTTTTTTTCTTCTTCTGCATCAAAAGCCTCTTAAATTTCTTAAAATCTAAATATATACAATGATTATAAATCAAATACATACATCCTTTTTTTATTTTTAAAAATAGGCAATATGTATTTAAAGACAAATTACTCTACATACATTTTGAAAAAAACAAAACATGTCGTAGAAACCAACAATCTCTCGATTAGTTGGGGAGAACTGAATGTACTAAATAAAATCAATTTAAAACTTTATGAGGGAGAAAAATTAGCTATTGTTGGCCCTTCAGGTTCTGGGAAATCAACTATATTAAAAATTTTGGCAGGTTTGATTTTACCCACTGCGGGTGAATTAAGCATATTTGGACAAAAACAAACTTACTTAAGGTTAGATCAAAATAATCCTCCTGATGTAAGATTAGTTTTTCAGAATCCTGCTTTATTAGGATCTTTAACTGTTGAAGAAAATGTAGGCTTCCTACTTCAAAAGAATAAAAATTTATCCAAGAAATTTATTCAAGGAATTGTAAGAGAATGTTTAGAAGAAGTAGGATTATTTAATGTTGAGAAAAAGCTCCCAAATGAATTAAGTGGCGGCATGCAAAAAAGAGTAAGTTTTGCAAGAGCATTGATTACAGATCAAGATTTAGATAAAAAAAGTCAACCATTATTACTTTTTGATGAACCCACGGCTGGTCTTGACCCTATTGCTTCATCAAGAATTGAAGACTTAATTAATAATACAAATAATAAAGCCAATGGATCATCTATTGTTGTGAGTCATGTTCTTAGTACTATAGAAAGGACTTCAAAAAAAGTTGTTATTCTTTATGGAGGTAAATTCAGATGGGCTGGTTCGATTGATGAATTTAAAGAGAGTAATGATCCTTATGTTTTTCAATTTAGAAATGGCAACCTGGCAGGACCAATGCAACCAAGAGACATTTAAAAATTATGCGTAGAAGCTTAAGAGATTCGATAGTAGGATTTTCCTTGTTAGGAGGTTTATTAGTATTTACCTTTTTTTCATTCTGGTTAAGAGGTGTAAAGCTTTCTTCGAAAAATTGGTATCTTTTTGCAGAATTTAACAATGCAAGTGGTCTATCAAAAAAATCTCCAGTAACTTACAGAGGGATCTTAGTAGGTTCAATTGAGGATATTCTTTTTACTAATGAATCAATCAAAGCAAAAATTGTTTTAAATAATCCAGATATTATTCTTCCCAAACCTGCATTCGCAAGAGTTGTTACGAATTCATTTTTAGGGGGAGATGTTCAAGTTGCACTAGAAACTAGTGAAAAAACAATCCCAAAGAATACTCCACAAGCCATATCAGATAAATGTGATAGTAAATTAATCATTTGCCAAGGAGACACTATTACTGGAAAGCAACTATCGAGCCTTTCAAATATCACAAACAGGATAAATCAACTACTTAAAGAATCAAATCAAGAAAATTTAATTGAAAATGTAGTTAATTCAATAGACCAATTTGATAAAACACAAGAAAATCTTGATGAACTAATTTATTTGTCAAAACAAGAAATTATTAGAGTTAAACCTCTTATAAAAGAGGTAACCATAGCAGCAGGTCATTTAAACAATATTTTGTCTGCTATTAATGACGAAGAAACTCTAAAAGATATTAAATTAACAATCGAAGCAGCCGAATCAATATCCGGCAAATTCGATAAAATGAGTGATGATTTTGAACAAATAATGAAAGATAAAGAATTAACTAAATCTATAAGAGATTTAACAATTGGACTATCAAAATTTCTTAATGAGATTTACCCATAAAAAATTTAAAATTCATTAATTGCATTTAAGGCCATAGCTGCAATTGCCTTATCAGTAGCTTTAGGCAATTGAACATATTTTCCTTGTGCAGCTTCTGCAAGTTCTTTTCCAAAGCCACTAGCTATAAATTTCCTTTCTGTATCTATGATTAATAACTTTATTCCTAACATGGGGTATTTAGCGGCAATATCTAATACTTCTTGTTTTAAATCCATATTTTCGTTTTCATTAACTTCTGTTTGACCTAATGATGTACCTAAAGGAACATTCCCCCTCCCATCAGTTATTCCAACAACAATGACCTGACCGATATCTCCTGTAGTAAGAGCATTTTTTGCAACTTTTGCTGATTGAGTTAAACCATGAGCTAAAGGAGATCCCCCTCCACATGGCATAGTCTCTAACCTTCTTTTTGCTGCAGTAATAGATCTTGTTGGAGGCAAAAGAACCTCTGCTTGATTACCTCTAAATGGTATGAGAGCTACTTCATCTCTATTTTCATAAGCCTCAGTCAAAAGTCTAATAACAGCTCCTTTAGCACTTTGCATTCTGTTAAGTGCCATAGAACCACTAGCATCAACTAAAAAAATAACCAATGCTCCTGCCTTTTTTTGAAGGAGCTTTGCCCTAAAGTCATTTTCTTCAATAATTATAGTTTTATCGGGATTCTTTAATCTTCTAGATTTCTGAAATGGAGCAGCGGCTCTTAGAGTTGCATCAACAGCAATTCTTTTTACTTTACCTCTTGGAATTAAAGGTCTGACATATCTACCTCTGCTTTGACTCAGAATTACTGATCTGCTTCCACTATTTCCTGATTTAGATTTTGCTGATGAAAAAAGCAATAAATCAGGATCTACCAAGCATGATTCAGGATCAAGAATAAATTCTTCTGGAATATCAGGAGTAGAATCCTCTTCCCCATCAGAATTATCTTGTTCTTCTTCTTGATTATCCTCATTTTCTTTAGATTCAGGTTCAGAATCTTCATTATTTGACTGAGGTGGGGGTGGACTTTGATCCTCAGGCGGTGGTGGTTGAATATCATCATCATCCTGAGGTGGTATTTGGGTAGCTCTTGGAAGAATTACTAACCTTACTGCAACCTTTAAATCATCAGAATTAACATTCTCATCACCTCTAAGGGCTGCATTTGCTTTGGCAACTTTTACTGCAAACAACTCAGATCTATGTCCTTCGACTCCACCTCTAAGGGCTTCATTTACTAAATAAGTTATTTGTTCTTTAGTAATTTTTACATCCTTTAACCATTGCCTAGCCAAAATTAACTGGGTGGATAAATTATCAGATTCTTCAGACCATTTTTCTGAAAACTTGATATTGTTTTCAGCATGAGATAATACAGATTTTGTTATTTCAACTCTTTGGTTATTATCTATCGATTGATCCGCAGAAAGAACAATTGCAAATCTATCTAATACATGATCTCTTAAAGCTCCTTCTTCAGGATTATATGTTGCAATCAAAAGTGATCTGCAAGGATGAGAAAGACTTAATCCATCTCTTTCAATATTATTTTGTTCTCTACCAGTAGCTTCAAGAATTAAATTTACAATTCCGTCATCCAATAAATTAATATCATCAACATACAAAACACCCCTATGAGCCTCTGCTAAAACTCCGGGCTGAAAAACTTGCTCGCCTGTATTCAATGAAGCAGAAACATCTATAGATCCAACGAGTCTGTCTTCAGTAATTCCAATTGGAACTTGAATAAATGGAGCCTGTACAACCTTGCTTGGAATACTTTCAATTTGACTAAGGTAATCAATACCGATAATTTTCGCTATTAATTTTTTAATATTTTTATCCCATTCCTCAGGTTTAGTTGGATCTAAATTTCTACTTATAGGTCTAAAAGAAATCTTATTATCAGTTAATTCCTCGAGTATTAATTCATTATCTATTATTTCAATCGGTGGGATTAAGGAATGCAAACCTCTTGCCAATACCGACTTACCAGTACCTCTACCACCTGCAATGATTACTCCTCCTAAGCTAGGATCGACAGCTGCTAAAAGTAAAGATAATTTTAATAAGCTGTGACCTGTTATTGCAGCTAATGGAAATGCTCTAAACGAATCCTTCTTTTGCATTAAATCCTTTATGTCTTCTTTCCCTTGTAACTTTTGTTCCAAAATCACTTTAAAAATCCCTGATATAGAATTTATCCAATAACTTAGTTTTTTGTAGTGGAATTATCAAATCTTAATATCAAAAATGGACTATGTATATCTATAGGAGCAAATATTGATAGTAATTTTGGTAAACCTATCGAATCATTAATAATTTGTAAACCCAAAATAGAGAACCTTATCAAGAATTGGATAAATCAATCTAAATCTTTTGAGAATGAAATTGAATCATCAATAGCAATTTTTTATTGGTCCTCAATATATGAAACAAGTCCTCATGGAGTTAAGGATGATCAACCAAATTATTTAAATACTCTTCTTATAGTAAAAAGTAATTTTTTTCCAAACCTAACAACAAACAACGCAAAATTACTCCTTAGAGAATTGAAAAATTTGGAAAGAAATTTTGGGAGAAAAAAGACACCCAATAATATGAAATGGCTATCTAGATGTTTAGATTTAGATATTTTATGGTGGGAAGATTTTTGTTTCAAGGATGAAGAATTAATATTGCCACACCCAAGATTTATGAATCGTAATTTTGTAATATCTCCTTTGTCTGAGGTCCTAAGCAGAACACAAACAGTAAAAAAAATAGAAGAACCAAGATGGCTTATTGATTAATTTACAAAATTCTAAAATAATTGTTAGGGTATTTTTATTTAAATTATGGAAGATAAAAAATATTTCAAAAAAGCCATTTTTAAAGAAAAAATATCTGAATTAAGAACAAAAAAATTTAGTTTTGAAATAAATAGAATTGAACTACCCAATGGACATGAAGATGAATACGGACAAATAATATTCCCAAACGCTGCATTAGCTGTACCGATAACAAAGGAGAATAAAGTTATACTTCTTCGCCAATATAGATTTGCTGTATCAAGGTATTTACTTGAGTTTCCAGCAGGTACTTTAGAAATAGGAGAAACCCCAATAAATTCAATCAAAAGAGAAATTCAGGAAGAGTCTGGATATAAAGCAGAAAAGTGGGATGAACTAGGTGCTCTCGTTAATGCTCCTGGATATTCAGATGAAGTAATTCATTTATTTCTTGCGCGCGATTTAAGCAAATTAAACAATCCGGTAAAAGGAGATTCAGATGAAGATATAGAAGTTTTACTTATGGAACCTGAAAGTTTGGATAACTTGATTTGTAGTGGGAATGAAATACTGGATGCAAAAACTGTAACGGCTTGGTTTAGAACAAAGCAATTTTTGGGAATAAAATGAATAACCCCAGAATACTCTTTTGGCATAGAAAAGATCTTCGAATCAATGATAATAATGCTTTGAAAAAAGCATTTTCTTTATCAAATGCTATTACAGCAACTTATATTTTAGATCAAAATTATTCTTACGACTTCAATGCGAAATCTAGAGCATGGTTTCTTGAGAATTCACTCGAAGAATTAAGTAAAAACTGGAAAAATCTTGGAAGTAGATTGATTATAGATGAGGGTGATCCCTTAGTTCTGATACCTAAATTGGCTAAATTAATTGATGCTAAGTTTGTTGTTTGGAATAAAGCGATAGAACCTTATGAAATTAATCGGGATTTAGAAATAAAAGATAATTTAAAAAAATTTAATATTGAGTTTATAGATCTATGGGATCATCTATTAATAGAGCCTTCTCAAATTTTCACTGGAGTTAACAAACCATATTCAGTTTATGGTCCATTTTACAAGAATTTTAAGTCGAAAATAAATTTATTAAATTCGGAAAAAAGTTTAAATAATATTTGTAATTTAAAAGATTTAGAGATAGGGCTTAAAGAAAAAAAGAAAATTGATACATCAAGATTAATATTAGATCGATTTAAAAAAAATATAAATTTTGATGGATTTGAATTATGTCCTTGCAAACCAGGAGAGCTCGGTGCAGAAAAATTATTAGATCAATTTATTTGCCAAGATAAAATTGGATCTTACGAATCTTCAAGAGACTTTCCATCTCAAAATGGAACATCTTTCCTTAGCGCTTCATTGAGATTTGGGACTATAAGTATACGAAAAGTATGGGATGCAACATTATCTTCTGACTTAATAAATATAAATAAAAAAAATCGACTATCAATAGAAACTTGGCAGAAAGAATTAGTTTGGAGAGAATTCTATCAACATTGCTTATTTAATTTTCCAGAATTAGAGAAAGGGCCCTATAGAAAAAAATGGGACCTTTTCCCTTGGCAAAATAATCATGAATGGTTTACTCGATGGAGCGATGGGCAGACGGGAGTTCCTATTATTGATGCAGCAATGAGACAACTTAATAGTTCTGGTTGGATGCATAATAGGTGTCGAATGATAGTGGCATCATTTCTAGTAAAAGATCTTATTTGCAATTGGCAAATGGGTGAAGAAAAATTTATGAACGTTTTGGTTGATGGTGACTTAGCGGCAAATAATGGAGGCTGGCAGTGGAGCGCGAGTAGTGGTATGGATCCTAAACCTTTAAGAATTTTTAATCCTTATACTCAAACAAAAAAATTTGATCCTATTTGCAAATATATTAAATTCTGGATTCCTGAATTATCTAAGGTTTCTAATACAGATATTCTTAATGGTGAGATATCTGATTTAGAAAAAAATAATTATTCAGGGGCTTTAGTTAATCACAATATTCAGCAAAGACTTTTTAAGGATCTTTACGCACAAATCTGAAGTTCATTAATACAACTTTTTAAAATAATATTTAAATTTTCTGCTACATAAACTTGCTCTTCGTAAGAAATTTCTGGATACATTGGTAGACTAAGTACTTCAGTACAAATTCTTTCTGTATTAATGAGTTTTTCTCTAGAAAAATTTTTATTTTTGTAGGCTATTTGTGCATGTATCGGTATTGGATAATAAATAATAGAATTAATTCCTTTCTCGGAAAGTCTTAGTTTCAATAAATTTCTTAAAGAATTATTTTTGTTGACATCAGTTTCAAATAATTCTGAATAATCATTATTTATATCGTAATTATAATTTTTTAATTTGATCACAAATTGATTCCAAGAATGAGAAACGTTTTCAGAATCAATCTTGGGTAAATGAATAAAACTATTTTTTTCTAATAAATCAAGATAATTATTAGCTATTTTTTTACGATTACTAATCCATTTTGATATAGATTTTATTTTTATATTTAAAACCG
>CABZLA010000003.1 GCA_902526435.1 uncultured Prochlorococcus sp.
AATTAAAAGGATAGTCGAAGAAAAAGATTGCAATAAGCATGAACGTTTTAATGTATTGACTAATGCGGGAATTTACTGCTTTAGTTGGAAAAGTTTATCAAAGATAATTAATGCTTTAAAAAGTAACAATAAACAAAAAGAACTCTATTTAACTGACACTATTGCCTTATTAAAAAATTCCTATAGCTTTGAAGTTGAAGACAATGTAGAACTTCAAGGAATTAATAACAGAGTTCAATTATCAGAATGCGAAGAAACTCTTCAAACCTTAATTAAAAAGAAACATATGCTTGGAGGAGTAACTATTATCAATCCAGCGAGTTGCACAATAAGTGAAGAGTCAATATTAGGTCTAGATGTAATAATCGAAGCAAATACTCATATAAGAGGAAATTCTAAAATTTCTAATAACTGTAAAATTGGCCCAAATTCTTTTATAAAAGATACGATAATTAGTGATAATTGCGAAATTATAAATTCAACGATTTTTAATTCCAAAATAATGGACCATGTAAAAATTGGTCCTTACAGTCATATAAGACCTAATTGTGAAATTTCTTCTCGCAGCAAAATTGGTAATTTTGTTGAGATAAAAAATAGCAAACTAAATGAGGAAGTTAAGGTTAATCATCTTAGTTATATTGGCGATTCTAAAGTTGGTAAATATACCAATATAGGAGCGGGAACTATTACAGCAAATTTTGATGGCGCCAAAAAATATCAAACTAATATTGGTAAAAACTCTAGTATTGGAGCCAATACAGTTTTAATAGCGCCTATTAATCTTGGTGACTCAGTAACTACTGGAGCGGGCTCAGTAATTACTAAAGATTCTCAGAATAATTCCTTAGCTATTGCGAGAAGCAAACAAGTAAATATTGAAAATTGGAAAAAAAATAAATCCTAAAATTAATCAATTGATTTAATAACTTTTTCAAGATGCCAACAACGGCTACCTTTAATAAGGATGAAATCGCCTTTTTTGGTATATTTATTTATAGTTTCACCAACTATGTTTATCTCATTAAGGAATAAAAATTTTGTACACTTTTTTAAATAATCTGAATAATAGATTTCTTCATTTTTATCACAGATAAAAATACATTTTTTTATATCTGATCTATTTATAAAATCAAAAATATCCTTATGATATTTTTTACTTTTATCACCTAATTCCTGCATACTACCAAGAATTAAAAAATGATTATTTGGATTATCTAATAAATTATCAATACATGCTTTTACTGATTCTGGAGAAGCGTTATAGGTTTCATCAAATATGGTTGTCTTGTGTGATTTCAGAATTTTATTCCTTCCATTTAAACTGACAAAATTAAATTTGTTAGTATCTTTGAATTCTATTCCGAACTCTTTTGCAACCGCATACACAAATAAGAAATTAAATGCATTGTGAAAACCTTGAAAAGATATTTCAAAGATCTTACCTTCTATGATTACAGAATTATTTGATCTATTAAAAAATCCTTGTAAATTACTTTTATAAATATTCTGAGCTTTTTGATTTATATCTATTAGTTCTACTTTAATAATTCTTCCTTTCCAATTTTTCTTTAAAGTTTCCTCTAAAAGCAAATCATTTGCGGGGATAATTACTACACCCTTTGGGTTTAAATGTTTAGTTATTTCACATTTTGCTTTAGTGATATTTTCTTTTGAGCCTAGTATTCCAATATGAGAGCTTCCAATATTTGTAATAATTGCGATATCAGGTTCAGAAAATTTAGACAAATTTTCTATCTGCCCAGGACCTCTCATTCCCATTTCAAGTATTAAAGTTTTATCTTTCAAGTCAGAATCAAGTATGGTAAGGCCTACCCCAATTTCATTATTGAAATTTAACTGACTTAATTTAATTTTCCCTAATTGCTTTAAAACCTCTCCCATCATTTCTTTTGTAGTTGTTTTACCAACTGATCCTGTAATTCCTACAACAGGTATATTTAATTTTCTTCTTTTAAATAAAGCTAATTTCTGAAAAGCTTCTAAAGTATCTGGAACCGTCCAAAAAGGGAACTTATTAGGTAATAAATTCTCCATTCCATCTTTAATTACAACAGCTTTTCCTCCTTTTTTTATAACCTCATTAAGAAAATTATGACCATCAAAATTTGTTCCTTTTATAGCAATAAAAAGTTCGCGATTTAATATTTTTCGACTATCAAGACTTATATTATTAAAACTTTGAAATTGATTTGTAAGGTTATTCCAATTTTTTATATTACCTAAAATCTTATTAACATCAGATACAGAAAAATCCATTAAAACTTAGATCACATTTTTTTAAGAGAGGGATCAGCAGATTGCCCATAAGAAAACTTTTCAATTTCAGCAATATCTGGGGATGGCGCCTTAATACCGCATACATCTTTATACATCGATTCATATTCTAATGCCGATCTCTGCCAACTAAATTCTTGACTCATAGCTCTGAGCTGTAATAATTTCCAACTATCTTTATGCCTAAATGCCTCCCACGATCTTACTAGAGCGGTATAAAAGTCAATCGGTTCAAATCGATCAAAGCAAAAACCTGTCCCACTATTATTCTCTGGATCATGTGGCAAAACAGTATCAACCAAGCCTCCAACTCTTCTTACTATTGGGATTGATCCATATCTCATAGCAAGTAGTTGACTGATACCGCAGGGTTCAAATCGGCTTGGCATTAAGAATGCATCAGATCCTCCATATATAAGCCTTGATAAAGAATCATCATAAGTAAGAAACACTGAAAACCTTCCAGGATAATCTAATGCTAATTGCCATAATCCGGATTCCAAAGATCTGTCTCCTGTGCCTAAAATAGCTATTTGAGAATCTGTATATGCGAGTAATCTTCGGGAAACTTGCAAAACCAAATCAACCCCTTTTTGGTCCACTAATCTACTTACCATACCTAAAAGATATTTTTTACTATTGACCTCAAGTCCCATTTCTTTCTGAAGAATAATCTTATTTTCTGATCTACTTTCTAAATTTTTAATATTGAATTGTGCAGGTAACACTTCATCTTTATCAGGATTCCATTCATTTAGATCAATCCCGTTGAGGATGCCTCTTAATTTCCCAGAAATATAATTCAATAACCCCTCAAGACTTTCTCCATACTCATGAGTTTTTATCTCATCGGCATATGTTGGAGAAACTGCATTAACTCTATCTGCGTACAACATTGCAGCAGCCATTGTATGGTCTCCATGCATATACCATGGACACCAGGTCATTTTTTCAAGTTTCCATCTCCATGGTCCTTGATATTTTAAATTATGTATCGTAAAAACAGTACTTACTTCAGGATCTTGATGCATCCATACAGGGATCATACCGGTATGCCAATCATGGCAATGTAGAACTTGGGGCTTCCAAAAATTCCAAGAAAATTCGGCAGTAGCACTAGCAAAAAATGTAAATCGCCAGTCCTCATTTTCTCCTCCATATATTTGTCCCGAATCAAAAGTTGGATGTCCCACTAAGTAGATTACGTAATTATGTATTGGATGTTTTGCTTCATATACGGAGAAATCATTGCCCATAGTATTAGCTCTAAAGACTGGTTCACTTGATACTTCTAGTAGATTCCATAATTTGCCGTAACCTGGAATCATAACCCTTACATCGTGACCAAGTTTTATCAATGATGGTGGTAATGAGCCAACTACATCTCCCATCCCTCCAACTTTGATCATTGGAGCACATTCAGCGGCAGCAAGAAGAATTCTCATTGATTATTTATTATAAAAAGTGCTTTTTAAAGAGTAAGAAACTATTAAGGAGTCCATCCGTAATCAGAAAAATCAGGTGGCCGTTTCTCAAGGAAGGCATCTCTGCCCTCTTTTGCTTCATTCGTAGAATAAAATAGCTGAGTAGTGTACCCAGATAATTCTTGAATACCTGCTATCCCATCACACTCAGCATTAAATGAAGCCTTAAGTATTCGAATAGCAGTTGGACTATTTCGTAGAATCTCTCTTGCCCAGATTACACCCTCAGCTTCTAATTCTTCAATCTTTGTAATCGCATTTACCAAACCCATTTCTAAGGCTTCTTTAGAATTATATTTTCTACATAAAAACCAAATTTCTCTTGCCTTTCTTTGTCCCACTAATCTTGCTAAATAGCTTGATCCAAATCCCGCATCAAAACTCCCAACTCTTGGACCTGTTTGTCCAAATATTGCATTTTCAGACGCAATACTTAGATCACAAATAAGATGTAAAACTTGCCCTCCCCCTATTGCGAAACCAGGGACTAAAGCTATAACCACTTTGGGTAAAGTTCTTATTAACCTCTGCAATTCCAATACATTTAGTCTTTGATTACCCTCATCATCTTCGTATCCATTTTGACCTCTAACAGTTTGGTCCCCTCCTGAACAAAAGGAAAAAATTCCCTTTTTATCTGGTCCTGCACCTGTAAAAAGTACAACTCCGATTCTCTCATCATTTCTAACAAGATTGAAAGCATCTAACAGCTCACAAACTGTTTTTGGACGAAATGCATTTCTTTTCTCAGGTCGATTAATTGCTATTCTTGCTATCCCGTCTCCACTCTTATGAAACAAGATATCTTCATAAGATTTCCATTTAATCCAATTTGTGTTAATTTCTCCAGGTAAAACTTTCATAGATTTAAATAGTTTGAAAAAGCAAATTCATTAATTTGTGAGGATCTTTTTTAAGATTAAATTTCTTTCATTCATTTCTTTTTCTACATTAATATCTACTTTGATTATTACTGATTTTTGCATAATAAGGCTCCAATCAAAAGCTTCTCTTAATTTATTAAAATCTGAAACATTTTTAATTGGGACTTGATAACCTTTTGCTAGGTTTTCCCAATTAATAGATTTAGGCATTATGAAAATTTTCTTTAATTCCTCTTCTTCTAAATTATTTTTATATAAATTATTAAATATATTTCCACCATTATTATTGATTAATAAGATAGTTAAATTTAATTCAATTGAATTTTCAATGAGGAACCCGTTGATATCATGAATTAATGCTAAATCTCCAGTCACCAGAAGTAAAGGTTTAGTTATTCTTGCAATACCTAAAGCAAGTGATAAAGTCCCATCTATCCCTGAAGCCCCTCTAAAGCTAAAACATTCCCTTGTTAAAGTCGCATTTTCAGAGAATGTGAGCCAGTCTCTAATAGGACTACTAGCTGAGAGCATAATTGGATAATTTTCTGGCCAAATTTTAGGTACAAAATTTGCAAGTTTATATTCTGTTATTTCAGTATTTAAAAATAGGTGTTCGTGTAAAATCCCCTTTATTTTTGCTCCTTCTTTGATCAAAACTTGCCCCAAATTTATCAAAGGTTTACTCTTCTTTTTGTAATCTGAAAATGCTCCTAAAAGTTGATTAACAAAATTACTTATTCCAAATTCGTATTCTAAAGATTTTTTTATAGGGTCTAGTTTTCTCATATTATTTTCTTTAACAAGAATTTGTAACCCTTCAAAATTTAATAAAAAATCCTCTAAATCATTAGAAGAAGAGAGGGGACCAAGCCTCAAGATCTGATCACATTGAATAATATTTTTATTCTTTTTAAGAATTAATTCCCAATTTTCAACTAAACCTTTTAATTCAGCTGAAACGCATGAAACAGGATCAACAAAAACTGGCCATCCTGTAATTTCTTGCAATTTTTTTAAGGCACTATTAAAAGAAAACAAATCTCTAGTAGAACCCTGATATGGGCCAACAATAATAATTCCAGGATTAGACAAATTTATCCTTTTAAAAAATTTTTCAGAAAATTGAATATTTTTATTCTGTTTATCATTTTTTAAGAATTGATAGGTTTTATTTAAATAAAACCTATCAAAAACCTCGAAACTCTTTTTTTTATTATTTAAAGATATATCTAAAGGTTTTTCAAATGGAATATTTAAATGAATAGGTCCTGGCGATTGCAGTATTTGTTTTTTTATAGTTTCCACTATTTTCAAAATATCATCATCATTATTTTCATGAATTCCATTTAAGTTAGTACTCAAATTACTTCTACAAACTGAATTTAAAAATTCCTCTTGATTTACTGTTTGATTAGAACCACAATTTTTTAACCTTAAAGGCCTATCAGCCGTTATAAATACAATTGATTTACATGATTTATCTGCCTCAATGGCTGCAGGTAATAAATTACCAACGGCAGTTCCAGATGTTGTAACAACTAATGATAAATCTCCAGATGCAGTAGTAATTCCAAGGGAATGAAACCCAGCAGATCTCTCATCTATGGAATTAAATACATTTAAGATCCCACGTTTATTTAACTCTCCTGCAGCTATTGCTAAAGGCGCTGATCTACTGCCTGGACATAAAATTAAATTTTTAACCCCTATTTTTGTAAAAAGATCTAAAAGTTGTAAACTTCTAAAAAAATTTTGGCATTCTATAGATGATGTCATAATTTATATAAATACTTTAGAAATTCCTTTTACAAATAAATAATTTAATAATGCAAAATCCAGCAGAAAAAAAAAGTTCTATACTAAAGGATTTTAAAAATCTTTTTATTTGGATAATAATTGCTTTAATTATACGATGGCAAGTAATCGAACCAAGATGGATTCCCTCAGGATCTATGCTACCTACCCTTCAAATCCAAGATAAAATATTGGTTGAAAAATTAACTCCAAAAATTACTTTTAGTTCAAACTTATCTAAATTAAAAAATAAAATAATTGTTTTTAATGTTCCAGAACAATTAATTGAAGCTGGGTATGAATCAGATATTGCATTAATTAAAAGGGTAATTGGGGTCCCTGGAGATAAAGTAGAAGTAAAAGAAGGTAATTTATATTTAAATGATATTGCTCAAGATAATTATATTTCTGACAAGAATATCAACTATTCAATGGGTCCATATATTGTTCCTGAGAAATCATTATGGGTAATGGGAGATAACAGAAATAACAGTATGGATTCACATATATGGGGATTTCTACCTTATGAAAAAGTAATAGGAAAAGCTATTTTTAGATATTGGCCATTAAATAAAATTGGTCCTATTCGGTTCCCTTGTCTTAATAATGTATGTTAAAGGGTTCATAGTGTTGTAGGGTTTTTATAAGTTGAAGATGCATAAATGTTCAATCCTGAATTTCTAGCTACTGAAAATAATGATCCAAATGATGAGAATGATTTAATTCAATATCTACAAAAACAGTCTCCAGAAGTTTTGCAGAGAGTAGCCAAATCGGCTAGTGAAGATATACAAGAAATCATAAGGCACAATGTTCAAGGTCTTCTAGGGATGTTGCCATCTGATCAGTTTGATGTAAAAATAACATCTTCAAAAGAGAATATAGCTAATTTACTTTCTTCTGCAATGATGACAGGATATTTCTTAAGACAAATGGAGCAAAGGAAAGAGCTTGAACAAACTCTAAAAAGTGATGAAGATATGTCCATTGAATAAAGAATAAATCTAAATATTTACTTTTTTTGGAATTATCCCCAATTCAAATAATTTTTTATAGAAATTAATAAGGAATTTATTATCATCTGGTAATTTATTCCATTTATCTGAATTAATTTCATCTATCAAATTCTGACAATTTTCTTCTTTAAAATCGACAGGGGCAGAATAATGAGCTGATATCAAATATTCCATATTTTCATAAGTTTTAATTTTTTCTAGCCATCCAAGGAGTACTTGTTTTGATCTAGGAAATATTAAATTTTGCAAAACAGGGGCAATCTGTATCTTAGGAATATTTTCGCCCATAATTTCAACTAAAGATGATTCCCAATCTTCATCCCATAAAAAAGGATAAATCCCAAAATGTGATTTCTTATTTCGAAGACCATCTTTAAAAGAGTATTTGATAATTTGTTTCAGAGAGGGAATATTTAATTTTCCTGGTTTTAAAAAAGATGAAAATAGTACAATTCTTGCCCAACCTTTTTTTCTAGATTCAACATTATCAAGAATAGGTTCATCGCCTCGATCTCTCGAATGAAATAATAAAGGGGTAGGGTCGAAGTCAAATATTTCTGGAGGCGTTGCTTCTATGCCAACTATTGCGTCTGTAACATGAAGTGTCCTTGTTGAAAGATGATAACAACTCACCTCCTGGTAAGTTCCAAGTCCTAAATTCAAAGGACCTAGTGAAGACCATTTAAAACATTCTTCATAAGGAGTTCCATCTTTAAAAAGTATCTTCGTCCTTTTTGATGGGATCCCAAGGAAATCTAAAGGAAGATTAATTGGAAAACTCCATTGGCCAGGACATAACCAAATCTCAGCATCCTTAAAAACTCTTGCTAATGCTGGTAATCCAATTTTATGTTCTAATCCAGAAGCACTAGGGAGCACAATTGTTTTTACTTTTCCATAAATGGAGATTAATTTTTCTAATTCATGTACAAGTTCCTTAGTAGGGGGTAAAGGGTTAATTAGCATTAGTCCATTATTAACCTTAACTATTGTCATTCTTATTGGGACTGCAACATAATATAAGCCCTGAATCTGTTCCAAGGACCATATTTCGTTAGGAATTATTTCTCTGAGAATAGTTTTCTTTTTCCCATATGGATATAAAGGAAATAAAGGCCACCAATTCCAACTTTTGTTATTTAGGTAATTGTCCATTTTTACTAATAATTAGAAAATAATTTTTTAAATTTAAATATCCCGTATCTTGGAGCAAATAAAAAAGCAAATAAAAATATAAACGTTTGAACTAATACAATAGAACCGCCAGTTTCAAGATCAAACCAAAAGCTAAAATAAATACCAAATACACTTGAAATTACGGCACTAATTACTGAAATGATGGTCATATTATCAAACTTATCTGTTAATAAATATGCTGTTGCACCTGGAGTAATTAGCATTGCAACAACCAGAACTATTCCAACAGACTGTAATCCAACTACAGCGGCTAAAGACAAGCATGTAAGTAATAAATAATGAAGGAATAAGACATTAATACCTACTGTTTTTGCGTGTCTTGGATCAAAGCAATAAAGTATTAAATCTTTCCTAAAAACTGACAGGAGTATTACCACTAATAGAGAGATAAATACCGTTTGTTTTACATCTGAGAGAGAAATCCCTAGAGGGCTACCAAAAAGAATTGAGTGCAGATCAATATTACTTTTAATCTTTGAAACTAAAACTATTCCAAGAGCAAAAAAACCAGTAAAAACCAAGCCAATTACGGTATCTTCTTTAACTCTGGATTTTTGTTTAACAAATCCTATTAAAGCGACAGAACCCACTCCAAAAATGAATGCCCCAAGTGAAAAAGGAAGTCCCAAAGCATAAGCCACAACAACACCAGGCATTACAGAGTGAGATACCGCATCTCCCATTAAAGCCCAACCTTTAAGTGTTAAATAACTAGATAAAAATCCACAAACAGCTGCTACTAATGAGCTCATCAATAGAGCTTTTCTCATAAATTCATGAGATAAAGGATCTGCTAGAAAAGAAGTTATATTTGTAGATAAAAAGCATAGATCCATACAACTAGGTTTTATGATTCAGGTCCAAACAAGACATCTGGCGACACCCCTCCAAAAGTACTTGTAATATTTTCTGGAGTAAATACTTCCGATGTCTCTCCATAAGCAACAACTGTCTTATTAATTAAAAGAACTAAATCGCAAAATTCACGAACATGAATCATATCGTGAGTAGATAGCAAAATTGTTTTCCCTTCATTTTTAAATTGAATAAATAATTCTGAGATAAGTTTCTCAGTTCTAATATCAACTCCCGCAAAGGGTTCATCAAGTAATAGTATTGAAGCCCGTTGTGCAATAGCTCTTGCTAAAAAAGTTCTTTTCCTCTGCCCTCCGGATAAGTTGCCAATTGGGGCAGCTGAAAGTTCAATAAGATCAACTCTTTCAATAGCATCCTTAACAGCTTGAATATCTGATTCTCTTGGAGATCTCAGAACATTCATTGACCCATATCGACCCATCATTACAACATCCCATACACTTACTGGAAATTGACTATCAATTCCTTCACTTTGAGGAACATATGCAATTGACTGATCTTGTTGAGCAATTCTTAAAGACTCACCATTTATTCTTATTTTACCTTTTGAGATATTTACAAACCCAGTCAAGGCATTAAAGAAAGTTGTTTTCCCAGCACCATTCATTCCTACTAATCCACAAATTTGGCCGGCCTTTAATCTTAAATTCGCATCATATAAAGCAACTTTACCGTGATAATCAACACAGATATTTTCTGCCTCAATTCTATAACTTTTGTAATTAAGTTCATCCATATTTTTAATTAAGGCCTTTTTTAATAAGAGTCAAATTATGTTGAAGCATTTTTAAATAAGTATTAACACTCTCATTATCTTGAGAAAGCGAATCAACAAAAAGATCTCCCTGAAAATTTGCTCCGGTTTCACTGGCAACAACCATTTGTGATTCATTACTTACTGTGCTTTCACAAAAGACCGATGGGATATTTTTATTTTTTACCAAAGAAATTGTTCTTGCCATTCTTTTAGGTGTAATTTGACTTTCAGCATTAACAGGCCATAAATAAGCTTCTTTTAATCCGTAATCATTTGTGAGATAAGAGAATGCTCCTTCACAAGTTACTAGATACCTATTATTTTTCTCAAGATTATTAATAAAAAGTGAAAAATCTTTATCTATTTTAGCGATTTTATTCTTATAAATTTGTCCGTTATTTTTAAATGATTCTGCTTCGGATGGTTTTAATTCTGATAAAGAATCAACGATAATATCAACATAAATCATTCCCCTTTTTGGGGAAATCCACGCATGAGGATTAGGTTTACCTTTATAGAAATCTTCACTTATAAAAATTGGTTCTAATCTATTTGAAATAGTTACTCTCTTAATTTGTAAGTTTGAAACAAATTTTTCAGCCCATAATTCAAATCCAAATCCATTATCAATAAAAACAGAGGCTTTAGAAGCTTTTATAAGATCACTCGGAGTTGGCTGATAACCATGTACCTCAACTCCTGGTTTAGTAATTGATTTAACAACAAACTCATCTTTAGCAATATTTTCAATAATATCTGCCAGGACTGTAAAACTTGCCAAAATTACTTCTTTGTTAGTTTCTTTTTCAAATGAAGTCCTTTTACAAGAATTTGCGCTGAGACTTATTAGAAAAGAAAAAACGAAGAGCAAAAACTTTTTTTTCATAATTTTCTATAAAATAGATCTAAATTTCGGAATTATTAAGTGAGCCGAATCAATGGATTTTTTAACTCTGGTATCAAAGATTTCCAATTTATTTTTTCATTTTCAAAGGCTCTCTCAACTATCTTTTCGGAGTTTTCTTTTATAAATTTCAAATCAGGTTCTGAGACTCCTTTTGTTATAGCCATGAAATCTGCCAAAGAACTTGATACTACTCTTGTTAAATATGCTGCACTAATTGCTTGGAATGCGCCAGTTACTAACCAATTTGGGCCATGCAATTTTGTTAAGCCTATTAAAGTTTGACCACTCCATTCAATTACTCCTTGTGCAATTGCAGTCTTTATTATTTGTTTGGATACTTTATCCAATATTTCTGGAGACCAATTACATCCCCATATAGACTTAATTTCTTTAATCATTAAGGAATTTAGAACGGTCATTGATAAAACATCTATTGATGGAATCGGAGACAAGAAAACAGAAGTAGCAACGATAATTTGATTTCTCCTCTGTAAATCCTTCAATTGCATTCTTCTTATTCCCTCAATCTCAGATTGCCAATTGATATGCAATCTCTTCAAAAGTCTTTTTTTAGTATTTTCAATATTATTGTTTGAACTTATAAAAAACTTACGCAAAGAAAAAGGTATATTTGGCAAGTTATTTTTAGTTTTGTCAAATCTAATTATTCTATTTGCATATTCTCCTGAAATCTGAGCCTTTACTTCCTCTATTTCATTATTAGAATCTATACCTTTTGTAAATGAAGCAACTAACCAAATGGGCATACTTTTAGGAAGTTTTTCTAACCACAAAAAATCATTTGCGGATAGAGGTAATTTTAAAAAATACAAAATAGCATCGCTATTTAAAATTACTTCAGGAACAATTTCAGAAGAATTATATTTTGGAAGTTTTTCCATAAAATTCAATTCAAATTTATCTTCTTTAAAGTAATTTTTAAATAATGTTGTATTCAAATCAAAATTTTTCTGCCCAATACAATAAATCTCCTCTTTTTTCTCTCTATTTAGAATTAATTCAAGAGCTTTTTGTCTATCAATATTTTTTTTTTCTAAATTATTATGCAATTCAATTTCCTCGAAGAAATCTAGATCTTCATTACAAAGTTTTATCCAACCATCTAAGTCCTTTGGCTCATAAAATTTTGGCTTTTCACTCTTTAAGTAAAAATATCCGGCTAAACATAAAATAAAAAAGCCTATTGAACCACCTGCAAAATTTATTAAATCACTTAAAAACCATTCTCCAAAACCTAAAAAAAGTAGAATTATAAATATATTTTTTTTGGGGAACTTTATTAAATTCTTTAAAAAGTTTTCTTTACTAATATCAAACACAATACTTTAATATTCTTATTGATATATTAGTGCAAGTTGTGAATGAAAAAAAGCAAAATTACATAACTCTTCAATTATGGATAAAAATTTTATAGTTCAATTTAAGACTTCTTGCATAACTAGGTGGTAAGTTAATAGACTGTTTAAATAAAAAAAGAATTTCTATGATGTCAAATTCCAATTACGATAATAATTATGGTCAAGAGAACTACAGAACTCGTGGTAATAATGATAGATCTAACTTTAGGAATAGATCTGGAGGAAATAGAGATGGTGGAGGATTTCGAATAAGATTAAGTGATAATGAAATGAAAGCTGTTAGATCAATTCAAGAGGCTTTTCAACTTAAATCTACGGTTGCAGTTTTAGGATTTTCAGTTAGAACACTTAGCGAAATGATTGAAGATAAAGATTTAATGGAATCGATAACAAAATTTGCGAAAAATAACAAAAACTCATCTTCACCTAGTAACGCAGTAGTTTCTGAAAATAAAAGTAAAAACATAGCACCTGATCCTTTTGCAAGGCCAGTTAAAAATACCCCTAGTGAACAGACTCAACCTAACAAAGAAGAAATCAAAAAAGATCAAGAAGAAGTGGATGAGAAATAAAAAAAGGATCCTTTCTGGTGTTCAACCTACAGGAGATTTACATATCGGTAATTGGCTTGGAGCAATAAGCAATTGGGTTTCACTCCAAGAGAAGCATGAAACTTTCCTTTGTGTAGTTGATCTACATGCAATCACTACAGAATATGATCCCAAACAACTTTCTAAAAATACACTTTCCACTGCAGCTTTATATGTTGCTTGTGGTATAGATCCTAAGATTTGTTCTATTTTTGTCCAAAGCCAGATATCTGCACATTCAGAACTTTGTTGGATATTAAATTGTATGACTCCCATAAATTGGATGGAAAGAATGATCCAATTCAAGGAAAAATCTGTTCAGCAAGGAAATAATGTTTCTATTGGATTATTTGATTATCCAATTTTAATGGCTGCGGATATTTTGTTATACGATGCTGATTATGTTCCTGTAGGGGAAGATCAAAAACAACACTTAGAACTTGCCAGAGATATTGCACAACAGAGAATTAATGCCAAATTTAATAAGGAAGAAAAGATATTAAAAATTCCTCAACCAATAATTATGAAAAAAGGTTCAAAGATAATGAGCTTAAATGATGGTTCAAAAAAAATGAGTAAAAGTGACATTAACGATGGTAGTAGAATTAATTTGTTAGATACTCCTGAAATAATTACAAAAAAAATAAAAAGAGCTAAAAGTGATAGTTATGTGGGAATGGAATTTAATAATCCAGAGAGGCCTGAATCCAGAAATCTTTTAATGATTTATTCATTATTAAGTGGTAAGGAAGTTTCTGAATTAGAGAACGATTTATCTCACACAGGATGGGGGACATTTAAAAAAATATTTACAGAACAAATAATAGAATCGCTTAAACCTATTCAAGAAAAATATCAGGATCTGATTAACGATCCATATGAATTAAATAAGATACTTATCCAAGGTAAAGAGAAAGCTGAAACGGTGGCAAATAAAACCCTAAGTAGAGTTAAATCTGAATTAGGATTCTTTGAAATAGAGAAATAAATCATGCCAGAAATAACATTACCAGATGGATCTAAAAAAGTATTTGAAAAGCCGGTAACGATTAAAGAAATAGCTAAGAGCATAGGAAATGGCCTAGCCAAAGCAACAATTGCTGGGAAAGTAAATGATGTTCTTTTTGATGCAACACTTCCCATAGATAATGATTCTAAAGTGGTAATAATTACATCTCGTGATAAAGAAGGTATTGAGATAATTAGGCATTCCTTTGCTCATTTGATTGGTCATGCCGTTAAACAACTTTATCCAAATATAAAAATGGCAATTGGTCCAGTAATTGATAATGGCTTTTATTATGATATTTTTTCTGAATATAGATTTACGCCTGAGGATTTAATAAAAATAGAAAACAGAATTAATCACTTAATTAAAAAAAATTATGATGTTGAGATTTTACAAGTTAGCAAAAAAGAAGCAATTAAAACTTTTCAAGAAAGAGATGAAACTTTTAAATTAAGAATAATTGAAGAAATTCCTGATGAGGGTCTCATCAATTTATATAAACACGAAGAATATATTGATATGTGCAGAGGTCCTCATGTTCCAAATACAAGCCACCTTAGACATTTTAAATTATTAAAGTTATCTGGTTCATATTGGAGAGGTAATAGTGAAAATGAATCATTACAGAGAATATATGGAACTGCCTGGGCTAAAGAGAAAGAACTCAATGATTACTTAACAAGAATAGAAGAGGCGGAAAAAAGAGATCATAGAAAACTTGGAAAAAAGCATTCACTCTTTCACATACAAGAAGAATCTCCAGGTATGATTTTTTGGCATCCAAATGGATGGACAATCTACCAAGTTCTTGAAAAATATGTAAGAGAAATACTTAATAAAAATGATTATCTAGAAATTAAAACTCCTCAAGCTGTTGATAAATCTCTTTGGGAAAAATCAGGTCATTGGGATAAATTCAGAGAAGATATGTTCACTACGGCATCAGAAAATAGAACGTATGCAATAAAACCAATGAATTGTCCTTGCCATATTCAAGTATTTAATCAAGGTTTAAAAAGTTATAAAGATTTACCTATTCGCCTTGCTGAATTTGGTTCTTGTCATAGAAATGAACCCTCTGGGGCATTGCACGGTTTAATGAGAGTTAGAAATTTTACTCAGGACGATGCACACATTTTCTGTACAGAAGAACAAATACAAGCTGAAGTGTCTACTTTCATTGATCTTGTTTTCGAGGTTTATAAAACTTTTGGTTTTGATGATATTATTATAAAATTATCAACTCGTCCTGAGAAAAGGGTGGGTAGTGAAAATATTTGGGATAAATCAGAAGAGGCACTTACCAAAGCTCTTGATAATAAAAGTCTTAAATGGGAATTACAGCCTGGAGAAGGAGCTTTTTATGGTCCAAAAATAGAATTCTCTTTAAAAGATTGTCTAGATAGAGTTTGGCAATGTGGAACAATTCAAGTTGATTTCTCAATGCCTATAAGATTGGATGCAACTTATGTAGATTTAAATAATGAAAAAAGAAATCCAGTAATGCTACACAGGGCAATTTTGGGATCTTTTGAAAGATTTATAGGAATCTTAATAGAACAATATGAAGCCAAATTCCCAATCTGGCTTGCACCTTATCAAATAATTTTGTTGAGCATTACCGATAGGAATATTGAGAAATGTTTGAAATTTAATCAATTAATAAATACTAAGGGATATCGTTCAAAAGTTGATATTAGAAATGAAAAAATAGGCTATAAGATAAGAGAAGCAACTATTGGAAGAATTCCGTTAATTGCTGTTATTGGAGATAAAGAAGAACAAGTTGATTCGGTTGCCTTAAGAGCATTGGATGGAAAAAATTTAGGAATTTATAAGTTAGATGATCTCTTTAAATTAATGAATAATTTAATAGAAAAAAAAGGAAGAACAGAATAATTTTGATTAGATGAATTTTCTTGCTTGTGATCTAGGAGGTACAAAAGTTCTTTTAGGAATTTACAAAAAGGATGTTAATACTTATACTCCTAATTTAATTTTTAAAAAAAAATATGTATCTTCTGAATGGGATTCAATTGACACAATTTTAGAAGATTTCTTAAAAAATGAATGTAAAAACATTAATCATCCTTTTTCTGCTTGCTTCGCGGTAGCAGGTCCCATATCTAATAACAATGCAGAAATTATTAATTTATCGTGGAATATTTCTGGTGATGGATTAAAAAAGAAATTTAAATTTAAAAGTTGTGAGCTAATAAATGATTTTGCAGTGCAAATTTATGGAATACCTTTTTTAAAAAAAAGTCAATATTCTGCTATTCAAAATGGAGACAGGTCAGTAGGCGTCAACAAAGATTTACATGCAATCGTCGGAGCGGGAACAGGTTTAGGCATTGCAAAAGGCATAATATCTGGAAATAAAGTAAAAGTTTTAGCTAGCGAAGGTGGTCATGTTGAATACTCGCCAAAGTCAGATTTAGAATGGGAATTAAAGAATTGGCTTAAATACTCTTTAAAAGTTGAAAGAATATCTTGTGAAAGAATTATAAGTGGGACTGGGTTATCAAGAATAGCTGAGTGGAGACTTAGAAAACCTGATGCCAAAAACCATCCTTTACAAAAATACTTAAAAGAATTAAAAATTTCTGATAATTTAAGAAAAGAACTTCCTCAAGAAATTTGTAATCTTTCTAATCAAGGGGATGAGATAATGATTCAAGTGGAGAGAATATGGTTAGATGCATACGCTTCCTTGTTGGGTGACGTTGCTCTTCAAGAATTATGTTATGGGGGATTATGGATTTCTGGAGGAACCGCTCCAAAACATTTCATAAACTTTAAATCAGGTTTATTTATGAAACATTTTTCAGATAAAGGGAGATTAAAAGATATTCTTAAAAATATACCTGTGAACGTAATCTTAGATGAAGAGTTTGGATTATTTAGCGCAGCCTGCAGAGCAAAAATGCTTTCACAAATAGAGTAATTTTCATATGTCTTCTCCAGAAGTAGGAAAAAAAATTATAGTAACAGTTCCTTCTACAACTGCTAATTTAGGTCCTGGATTCGACTGTCTAGGTGCAGCATTAGATTTATATAACGAATTTATCTTTACACGAATAGATGGAGGCGGAGATAGATTTGATTTGATAATGGAGAGTACTGATGGTAATCATTTAAGAGGAGGCCCAGAAAATTTAGTTTTTAGGGCTGCGCAGAAAGTATGGGAAAGTGCCAATATCAAACCTTTCGCCCTTGAAGCTAGAGTGAAATTAGCAGTCCCCCCCGCTCGCGGATTAGGGAGTAGTGCCACAGCAATAGTTGCAGGATTAATCGGAGCAAATGCGATTATGAACTCCCCTTTACCTAAAGAAAAACTTTTAGAACTTGCAATTGATATTGAAGGTCATCCTGATAATGTAGTTCCTTCTGTTTTAGGGGGGCTTTGTTTAACTGCCAGGTCATCTTCTCAGAGATGGAGAATTATTAGATGTGACTGGCATGATTCCATTAAAACTGTAGTTGCAATACCCGCTATACGTCTTAGTACAAGCGAAGCAAGGAGAGTAATGCCAAAGAATGTGCCTATTTCTGATGCTGTAATTAATATGGGAGCACTTACTCTATTACTAAACGGCTTAAAAACAGGTAATGATGAATTAATAAAAGAGGGAATGTTTGACAAATTACATGAACCATACCGATGGAAGCTTATTAAAGGTGGATTAGAAGTTAAAGATGCAGCACTACAAGCTGGCGCTTTGGGCTGTGCAATTAGTGGGGCAGGGCCAAGTATATTAGCTTTGTGTAAAAAGGATAATGGTAGAGAAGTCAGTCAAGCCATGGTAAAAGCTTGGGAAAACTCAGGTGTAGCAAGCAGAGCACCATATTTGAACGTCCAAACAACTGGCAGTCAATTCAAGGACATCTCTGATAAGTAGTTTTACTTAGGCATTTTTAATGTTATAGTCTCAAGCTAGAACAACTTCAACTAGAATAAAAAAATTATTCATTATTCTATGAATTTAGAATCTTTTCCTTTACTATCCTCTATTGTTTTATTACCCTTAATTGGGGCATTGATAATGCCTTTCTTAAGTTCTAAGGAAGGAGAAGATAATACACTCCCAAGAAATATCTCATTAAGTTTTTTATTTATAGATTTTCTTCTCATAATTGGAGTACTTTTCCAAAAATTTGATCAAACAAATAGCTCACTACAACTCGTTGAAAGATTAACTTGGCTACCCTCAATAGGCCTAGAATGGTCTCTTGGCATAGATGGACTATCTGCACCACTAGTAGCTTTGAGCGGATTAATTACATTTTTATCAGCTGCAGCTAGTTGGAAAATAAAGAAAAAATCTAATTTATATTTTGCTCTTTTACTAATTCAGGCATCGGCTCAAGCACTAGTTTTCCTTTCTCAAGATTTCTTATTATTTTTCTTAGCTTGGGAATTAGAATTGGTTCCTGTTTATCTTCTTATTGCTATTTGGGGAGGAAAGAAAAAATTATATGCAGCTACAAAATTTATTCTTTATACTGCTTTAGCATCATTACTAATACTTATAAGTGGACTTGCACTTGCTTTGAGTGGCGATACATTTACCCTGAATCTCACCGAAATAACAAATAAACATGCCACAGGTAGTCTCGCATTATTATCTTATCTAGGTTTTCTAATAGGTTTTGGGGTTAAACTTCCTATCTTCCCATTGCATACTTGGTTACCTGATGCTCATGGGGAAGCTAATGCTCCAGTATCAATGTTATTAGCGGGTATCCTTTTAAAGATGGGTGGATATGCTCTTTTAAGATTTAATGTTCAAATATTACCCGAAGTGCATCTACAACTTGCGCCTGCTTTAATTATTCTTGGGATTATCAATATAATTTATGGAGCCTTAAATGCATTTGCTCAAGATAACGTGAAAAGAAGAATCGCATGTAGTTCAGTAAGTCATATGGGTTTTGTTCTTCTGGGTATTGGAGCGGTTGATGCGTTAGGTATAAGCGGAGCAATGCTACAAATGATAAGTCACGGACTTATAGCTGCGGCAATGTTCTTCGTCACAGGCTCCTTCTATGAGAGAACAAATACTCTGTCAATTCCAAACATGGGTGGTTTAGCAAAGGTCTTACCAATAACATTTGCTTTTTTCTTAGCGAGCTCATTAGCGTCCCTGGCCTTACCAGGAATGAGTGGATTTATAAGCGAAATCACCGTATTCTTAGGTATCACAAGTCAAGAGAGTTTTAGCTCTCTTTTTAGATCAATCACAATTCTTATTGCAGCAATTGGTCTTGTCCTAACGCCCATATATCTTCTTTCGATGTGCAGAAGAGTATTTTTCGGACCTAGAATTCCTGCGCTAGCTACCGTAAAAGAAATGAATGGTAGAGAATTGACAATCGGGTTCAGTTTATTATTGCCAACTTTAGTAATAGGTTTTTGGCCAAAAATTGCTATAAATTTATATGAATCTTCAACAAACGCTCTCAGTCAACAACTAACTTTAGCTAAGTTAATTGGGTTAATCTCAAACATTAGTCAATTTAATCTTTGATAAAATGGAAACTTCAATTTTTAATTACGGAGAATTACCAGAATTTAACAAATTTTCTTCCGATAGAATTAATCAAGAATTTCCAACCGTAATAGAAAAGATAAATCTAGATTTCAAAAAAATTGAAAAATTTTTATCTAATTACTTAGAAAAAGAAAATTTAGAATGGGACAAAGTAATTAATCCTTTAAATGATGTTAATGAGATTCTAAGGTGGAGTTGGGGAGTTATAAGTCATCTTAATGGAGTAAAAAATTCTGAAAGTTTAAGAGAAATTTACTCAAAGTTTCTACCTGAAATTATTAATTTAAGTAATAAGTTTGGACAAAGTAAAATTGTTTATAATGCTCTTGTAAAGCTAAAAGAAACAAATAATTTTGATGAAATCAAAAATAGAATTCTTGATAAAGAAATTCTCGAAATGGAACATAGAGGTATTTCATTAGATGCAGATGCCCAGAAAGAATTCAATGATATTTCTGAAAAGCTTGGAAAACTATCTACAAATTTCAGCAATAATGTCTTAGATGCCACTAATTCTTGGGCATTAATCCTAAATGATAAATCTCAAATAGATGGAGTTCCAGAAAGGGTTTTAGAATTAATGTCAATATCAGCTCACAAATACTTAAAAAAAGAAGGAGAAGCTGATGCAAAAAATGGGCCATGGAAATTAAGTTTAGATATTCCTACCTATACCGCTTTTATGACATATGCAAATGACCGTAATCTCAGGGAAAAATTATACAAAGCTTTTGTAAGCAGAGCCTCTTATGGAGAAAAAAATAACTCTCAAATAATTGAAGAAATTCTATCTCTTAGGACTAAACAGGCTAAACTTCTTGGTTATGAAAGCTGGGCAGAATTAAGTCTTTCAACAAAAATGGCTAAGGAAATTAATAATGTTGAAAAACTTTTAGAAGAGATTAGAAAGCCTGCATTTAAAACAGCTAAAAATGAATTAGTTAAACTTAATAAGTTTTCAAAAGATAATGGATTCCCTAAATCTGAAAATCTTCAATCATGGGACATTAGTTATTGGGCGGAGCTTCTCAGAAAGGAAAAACTTAATTTAGATCAAGAATCACTTAGACCTTGGTTCCCTCTGAATGATGTTTTAAAAGGTCTTTTTAAACTTAGTGAAAAGCTCTTCGAGATTAAAGTAATTGAAGCGATAAATGAAGCTCCTATTTGGAATGATGACGTTTTGTTTTTTAATATCCTAAATAAAGATGATGAAAAAATAGCTTCATTTTATCTAGACCCCTACTCTCGTCCCGAGTCAAAGAGGGGAGGTGCCTGGATGGACGAATGTCTTAACAAAAACAATATAGGTAGACATACATTACCTGTTGCCTATTTAGTTTGTAATCAAACCCCACCATCCAAAGATAAACCAAGTTTAATGAGTTTTGATGAAGTTCAAACCTTGTTCCATGAATTTGGTCATGGTCTTCAACATATGCTTACCACTGTGAATCTTCCACAAGCAGCCGGTATTAATAATGTAGAATGGGATGCCGTTGAACTTCCAAGTCAATTTATGGAAAACTGGTGTTTTCACAAAAACACTTTATTAAATATTGCGAAACATTATAAAACAGGAGAGAAATTATCTGATGAGAATTTCGAAAAATTAGTAAAGAATAGAACTTTTAATTGCGGGATGGCTACTCTAAGGCAACTACATTTTGCAATTACAGATATAAGATTGCACAGCAATATTTATAGTAATCAGGGTAAAAATTCTGATGAGATAAGAAAAGAAATTGCAAGAAATACAACGGTAATCGAACCTATTAGAGAAGATAAGTTCCTTTGTTGCTTTAGCCACATATTTGCAGGAGGCTATTCAGCTGGATATTATTCTTATAAATGGGCAGAGGTTTTAAGCGCCGATGCTTTTTCTATGTTTGAAGAGGCTGATTTAGAAAATAATCAAAATATTAAAGTCATAGGTAAAAAATTCAAAGATACAATTTTAAGTCTTGGTGGAAGTTTCTCTCCCTTAGAGGTATTTAAATTATTTAGAGGGAGAGAACCAAAAACCGATTCTTTGATAAGACACTTAGGTTTATCATCTGTTAATTAAGAAGTCTGTTAATAATTTTATTGACAGCATTTGGATTTCGTACCAAATTTTTATGTTTATAGACCTTTAATGATATTTTCTCACCCGAATTCAAACAAGCTCTCCATCCAGGGAAAACCATAAGATCCCAATAAGTAAAAAAACTAATACAATTAATTCCACTAAGATGATAATCGGATTTAGAAAGCTCTCTTAACAAAAGACTATTTATTTTCATCTCAGATATACCCTTAAAGGGATATTTAGGAATTAATTGGGATGCAAGAGTTCCGTTATGTGGCGATCCAATAGTTATGAATCTTCGAGTTCTTGTATAACCATTCAATTTTTTAATCCAATATCTACCAATTATTCCACCCATCGAAAATCCCAAAATATCAAGCTCTTTTTCATAACCATATTTTTCTAAAATCAAATGATTTAATAAATTAGTTAATTCAACAATAGATTTCATTCCATATTCGTGCTTTAATGTCGGGGCAAAATATTCAATTCCAATTTCATCAAGTTTAGAAGTTATCGAAGAGAAAATATCTGCTGTATTCCAGAGTCCATGAATTAATATTATGGGATTTCTATTTGACAATAGCGTTAATTATTTTCAAAAACCCTTACTATTGAAACCTCTCCATCAAAACCAGTAATCGGAGGATTACATTTCGTTAATATAATTTTAATTCTGCTAAGTTGAAACTCTTCATCAATAATTTTTAATATTTCATTAGAATATTTCTCAATAGTCAAGCAACATATTTTCTTGGATTGATATTTTAATATTTCAACTAATTTCGAATAATCAACTGTACTTTTAATATCATCATTTTGAGTACAATTTTCAAAATCAGCCCATAAAAAAACATCTAAATTAAAAAGTTGGCCTAGGTCTCTTTCTTTTTCTAAAACACCAACTCTTGCCCAAAGTTTTATATCCTTAATTTTTAAATATGTTTCCATTTCTAAGATTTAAAAATCTTTATGTGTATAGATTAAATTACCAGATGAAAAATCATCAACAACATGGCCTTCGCCTCTTAAAAAATACTTGTAAGTTACTAGACCCTCCAGCCCTACTGGGCCTCTTGGGGGCAATGTCTGTGTAGATATCCCAACTTCTGCTCCAAAGCCATATCTAAAACCATCTGCGAATCTTGTAGAGCAATTATGAAAAACGCCTGAACTATCTATCTCGCTCATAAATTTATTAGCATTACTTATATTTTCCGTGATTATTCCATCTGTATGTTTTGAACTAAATTTTTGTATATGAGCAATTGCTTCTTCTAAATCATTAACAATTTTTATAGAAAGAATAAGATCTAAATATTCAGTTTGCCAGTCCTCATAATTAGCTTCAAAAGCAACACCCAATTGAAAAGATTTTTTATCTCCAATCAATTTGACATCATTAGCATTAAACAGTGGAATCGCCTTATTCAAAAATTCAGAGGCAGTATCTTTATGTATTAAAAGAGTCTCAACAGAATTGCATGCAGCTGGATATTGGATCTTACTATCTAAAGCCACTTTTAAAGCTATATCAAGATTCACTTCATTATCTATATATAAATGACAAATTCCATCAGCATGACCTAAGACAGGAATTTCTGTATTCTCCTGTATAAACTTAACAAGTTCATTGCTTCCTCTTGGAATTATTAAATTTATATATTTTTCTAGATTCAACATTGCCATACTATCTTTTCTACTTGTGAGAAGACAGATTGCATTTTCATCAAGATTTGAATCTTGTAAACCCTCTTTAAGTGCAGAAACTATTGCAAGATTAGTTAAATTTGCTTCACTTCCCCCTTTTAGCATTACTCCATTCCCAGATCTAATGGCCAGAGAACTTATTTGCATTACGGCATCGGGTCTTGATTCAAAAATTACTCCTAATACTCCTATGGGTACTGTTTTTCTTTCAAGGATTAAACCTTTAGAAAGTTCCCTTTTTATTTGAATTTGGCCAACTGGATCAATCAAATTCCCAACTTGTCTTACCCCTTCAATTCCTAAATTAAGTTTTTCTTTTGATAGCTTCAATCTAGATAATAAGGACTTTGAAATTCCTTTAATTTCTGCTTTTTTATAGTCTTCTATATTAGCCTGAATTATTTCATTAGAGTTTTTTTCTAAATAATCAGCCATTAAGTTCAAGGCTCTAATTCTGTCATCATTATTTGTTTGACTTGTTTTAATTGAAGCCAGACGAAGTTGCTTTGCTTTTTCTAAAAGTTCATTATCAGGAGTGGGTACTTCAAATATATCAGTCATAATAAAATTTAATTCACCTAATAATAATTCAAAATAAGCATTCTTAGACTTTTATTTTAGGAATTAATATCTGAAAAATAACTGAACTTGACTTTTCCACTCTCCCTCGGAATCTATAGAACCTAATAATTCCAAGTTTGGATTAGCTTGCAAAGTAAGTATTCCTAAAGGTGGTAAATCATCTCTATCTGGCGTAGCTTGAACAGCAAAGTTAACTCTATCAGTAATATCAAGACCTATTTCGGCAATCCAAGCTTGAGTAGACAACCCAGCATTTGAAGATGATTCATCAGTATCATCTACATCAAGGTTTTCATTAGAAAAAACATTATTAAATGGTTCATTATTTTCTATTAGGGCCGGATATAAAGACAATTGAAATTTCTCACTAAATGCATTTGCCGTATTTAGTTGAGAAATAAATGCTCTATTTATTAAATTTGCAGAGTTTCCTCCTATTAAACCAATAATTTGAGATCTGTTATAACTTGGAGTACTTCTTAATTGTATTTTTCTATTTTCATCCTCAAATGATAATTGATCTAAAAATCCTTCATATGATGCTTCGATTTTTATAAGTCTTGTATTACCGATTCCAACCGCTCCAAAACCACTTGAACTAACATTCGCATCTAGACCACTTGAAATATTTAGATCTTGATTATTTTCACTAATTGGTATTACTGAATCTGGAACTTTACTAGTTAGTGAAAAGTTAATAAAAGGAACAATGCCACTTCTAGAGGCAAATAAAATATAATTTTCCTTATTTTTATCTAATTTGAATGGGGTTGTATATAAATTTGCTGTACCTTTACTTAAATTAATAAGGCCTCTAGCATTTAAATCTTTTCCAACCTGTCCATTAAAATTTAAATCTAACTTGGTATCTAAATAAGCCTTAACTATACCTGCATATTGAATTCTAAAATCTGGCCCAAGTTTTAATTTTAGATTCTTAAAACTTAAATTTTCAAGATAATTTGGGATATTTTCTCCTAAAAGAAAAGAATTTAATATATTTTCATTAGAAATTATTTCAATATTTTTATCTTTTTCCCAAAATAGTTCTGGCCAATTTTTTTCATAATTTCTTTCTTTATAATTATTTTTTTTATTATTTTTTTTATCAGCATTATTTAAATTAATAAACCCATTTTTTAGTGCTAAATTTCCACTAAATATAGGATCTTTGAATGAACCACTAATATTGATTTTAGAGTCTGTAAGAAATTTTATATTATTAGATTTAATATTAAAATTATTAGTTAATAAGCTAATATCTTTTTCATTCATACTCTTTTGACTATAAAAAGGTATAACCCCCTTAATAAAAATATTTCCTGAGGCATCATCAGACGCTTTAAAGCTTTTGATTTCTATTTGATCAAAATCAAAAATTATTGTACTATTAATATTTTTAATGACATTACTATAAATATCAATTTCAGAATCCTTGATAAAAACAAAACCATTAGCAATAGGTTTATTAACAGTTCCTTTTATTATCATTCTGAGAGTTACATCACCTTTCTTAAAAGTGAAATAATCATTGACAAAGATATCTAATAATTCAATAAACTTTCCATTACCATTTAATCTCAAGTCTAATTTATCCTGTTTGTTAAAAGGAATAGAACCTGCAATATTTATTGGGATATTTGAATTATTCAATAAAAAAGATAAATCTAAATCAAAAATCGAATCATCATATTGGACTTCTCCAATATCTAATTTGATTGGGCTATTATTAATTGATGTATTATTCGAAGAAATATTACTCGCAAAGAATTTTTTATCTAGATTATAAATTAAATTAATATCCAAATTCCCCTTAAAGTCTTTAGGTTTATCTAAAAATATATTTATTGTTTTTAAAGGTAATTTATTAATATTCAAAAAACCTTTACCTGTAAAAATTCCTCCTTCTAAATCTAGAGAAAACTGCTCTTGAGAACTTTTTTTACTTTCGCTTTTAATATCAAGATATCCATTTAATTTAGTTTTTAATCTAAAATTAGATTTATTATTTCCTTCTATAGATATATTTGCATCATATCTACTTTGAAATTTATCTAAATATCTTTTTAAATTAAATTTATCTTCTAAAGTATTGTCATTATTTAAAAAATTATTTATAAAAAGTATTTTTTCAGAAAATGAGCTTTCAATATTATCAATTTCGATATCATCCAAGGCTCTAGAATTACTATTAGGAAGAAATTTTTTATTATCAAAATTTAAAATATCGACTGCTGTTTGTAATGTCCAACTAGTACTTATATTGTTAAAATTTATATTAAAATTACCATTTTTATTAGAATTATATTCAAGATCGATCATACCTCCATCAATTGGATATAGTGATGAATTAACCAAAAATGATTTATTATCAAGAGTAAAATCAAATAATGAATTAGCAAACTTTATATTCCTATATTTGCCCAAACTCCAAGCTAAACGACCATCAAAAAAAGTTTGATCTTTAGATATAAAACCTGAACCATTAACGATTCCACTAACTCTATCGAATTCATTATTGCCAATAGCCAATTCAAGCTCATCTAAGGGAAAATTATTTGCATTCCAATTATACTTATCATCATATTTAACTAAATTTAGACTACCTTTATTGGAATTAAATATTCTGCTAAAGGTTATATTCTCTAACTTAATCTTTGAATCAAGATTAAAGGTAAGGAAAGAAGGCACGGGTGAATATCTATTCTTCATATTTACAACATATTTATTATTTTGATTTTTAATCTCACCCTCCCATATTTCTCTTATCCTTATCCCCTTATAATGAGGATAATCAACATTGAAATTAATTTTAATATCAGGTTTATTTATATCACCTTTTAATTCTCCTTTTGCAGTAATAAAACCTCTTATCTTATTTTTACGGAAAATATTTAAATTAGATAATTGGGTTCTATTTAGAATAAAAGTTGAATTAATTTTTCCAAAATTTATACCCCTTTTATCAAACCAATAGGGTATATTTCCTAATAGTTGTATTTCAGGATTTAAACTATCTAAATATCCAACATTACCTTTTAAATTTATATTATTAATATTTTTATTTAAGGGAACATTAAGATTAAAATCAGATATTAAAGTACCATAATTAAGATTTTTTGTATCCGCGATAATATTATTACCTTGGCATAAAAACATTATAGAATCAGTTTTTATATCCTCTACTAAATTATTAGTTTTTAACCTTAAGTTATTGAAAGAAAGGTTGCCTTTGCAAGAAGTTTTTTTGGAAGATTTATAAAATTTAAAATTAGATTTTATATTCCCTCCTCTTACAGCAAATTTCCTATCTCCAAAACTATACTTAGATCCCTTCAAGTTTATCCCACGAGATAATATCTCGAGATTTAAAAAGTCTTTATTTAATATAGTATTTAGTTTTAAATTTAAATTACCTTTACCCTTAGTATATGTCTGAAAATTTCCAACTAACTGCTTAAATTTTGATTTGTATATTAATTTTCCTTTTACTTTTGTCTCTATTCCAATATCCTTTAATTTGAAATTTGCCGATTCCTTAAAATCAAAAATTAGATCATAGTTTACTTTACTTTTAATAAATTTTTTTTCATTATCATCAGATTTTCCTCTTTTGAAAAGATCATTGTTTATTTCAATTTTAGTTGTTTTTGGTTTTACATTAAAAATCCATCTTTGATTTAAAAATGATCTAATTGGCATTAAACCTACATATATATTTTTCGCTAAGATTTCAGAATTTAAATTATTGTTATCAATAATTTTTAGATTATTAAAAGATATTCCAAAGAATCTGATCCCAGAATAATCCCCCAAATATACTTCTTTATTTAAAAATTTTTCTATCCTATTTTCAAGTATGGGTTTTCTATTAGTATAGAAATCTTCAAGAAATTTATTTAATAAAAAAGTTCCTACAAAGCTAATTGACAAAGCAGTCCCTAAGAAAAAAAGCTTTTTATTAAAATTTAGAGATCTAATTTTTTTCAAGTTAGAATCCCAAAATAGAGTAGGCTTACAAAATATAAGAAATTAATCAGGTTAAAGCCACTAAATGTCTTTTTTTGAACTATTAGCGAATACACCTAAGATATTTGGATTTTTAGGAATATTTCTTTTTCTAGTTACTTTGATTGCATACATTTTTAACTTTGGTTTTAAATTTAGAATTACAGGTGCGACAATATTTTCATTATTACTCTCTTTAAGCAGTTGGGCTTTTATACAGAGCTATACAGATAACATAAAAATAGATGGGGCAAAATATGTCCCAATTGTTTATGATAACGGATTTGATTTAATTGTTACAAAAGCTGATGGTGAATTTCCAGAGGAAGCAATTGAACCGACTTTAAAACAATTATCTGAAAATCTTAAAAAAGGTAGTAGATCAGGATCAAAAGTAAAAATTAAAATCAGGAAACTTGAGAAGATATCCAATGACGTTAGTAAGCCAGTAATTATTGGAGAAATAGAAAAAAGCTTTAATATGAATTAGATGATATAGATGATAAAAGAAAAATTTTTAGAAATTTTACCTGAGAATTTCAGACATGAAAAATCTTTTTTAATTAAAAAGAAGCTAGACGACTTTAAAAGATTAAGTCAACTTAGTGATTCTGAATTAAATATCATTCAAAAATCTCATTCATTATGTACATTAAATAATTTAAGAAAAATCAGAGCTATTGCTAATTTTAAAAAAGAGCTTTCAATAACTCCATATGAATCTTATTTACTATTACATTGTGGGATAGGGTCTATCAAATCTCTTTCGGTTTTAAACCCATATGATCTCAAAGAGAGAATTGGAAGATTGGAGAGAAGTCTTAGAACTAAAACTCAAACAAATATAACTTTATCCACTTTAAAAGATTGGATAAAGAGCGCTAATGAAATCTGTAAATCTATTTAAAATCTTGGTTAAAAGATTTTTTTAATGTAGAATTTAATAAAGATTATGAATAAATGAATAACTTTTTTTTATTATTATTTTTATCGTTAACCTATATAAATCCTGTTTTGAGTCAATCAAATCTTTTGGAAAGCGTCAAAAAGAATCCTGCTGATGCAATTAAGATGTGTAATAAATTTAAAGAATTAAACTCAAAAGGCATCTCAGCAAGTTCAGATAAAGCTATAGAGTTTGTCTCAAAAAAAAATAACTTGAATCCAATTAATGCTGAAATTCTATCTATTTACGTAATTGGTCTTCATTGTCCTCAGGTTATATAAACACTTAAATGCGGGAAGTAAAATGGGTTGATAAGTCTTTTAGATTAAATGATGGAGTTGAACTAGTATCAAGAATTTGGAAACCAAAAGATAAAGGTTCTTGGCCCGCGTTATTAATGAGACAACCATATGGAAGAGAAATAGCTTCAACAATTACTTATTCTCATCCTGAATGGTGGGCTTCAAAGGGATACATTGTAGTAGTGCAAGATGTTAGAGGTCAGGGATCATCTGGTGGTGTATTCAAAGGGTTTTCTCAAGAACCTAGTGATACATCGGAGACGCACCAATGGGTTAGATCTCTAAAAGAATGTAATGGGAAACTTGGCTTATATGGTTTTTCATATCAAGGATTAACTCAACTTACAGGAACAACAGACTCAAAGCCACCTGATTGCTTATCGCCCGCAATGACGGGGATAGATCTTAAAAATCATTGGAGTTCAGATGGTGGGGCTTTTTGGTGGAATAATAATATTGTTTGGGGATTACAAATAGCTGCCTTAAAGATGAGAAGGGAAAATAATTCTTTAGGATGGGAAGAAATAATATTAGCCCTAGAAAATAAAAGTTATTTAAGAAAAGGACTAGATCTTTTAAAAAAATATGATCCCAATAACTTCATACTTGAATGGCTTAATAATCTAAATCAAAATAAAGACTTTCTAGAGATAAAACTAATTTCATCATGGCTAAAAAAACCAATGTTAATAATTGGTGGTCTTTGGGATCCTCATCTAGGAGGAGCATTTGACCTTTATCAAAAATCAAAGGCAGCAGGTGGAAATCCTGAAATAATTATTGGGGATTCTACCCATCTTAATTGGTGGGAGGGATCACAAAAAACTTTGTTAGATTTTTTTGATACCTATCTCAAAACAGATAAAAAAGTTAATAAAACAAGTTCTTTTAAACATAAAAAAATTTGGAATCTTTCATTAAAAAAATGGGATTTAATTGAAGAGGACAAGTTTCATTACTACAAGTTTGGTCTTAAAAGTAATGGAACAGCAAATGTCGAAATTGTTGATGGGAGTCTTCTCTTTAATTCAATAGGATCGGGCTGGTTTTCAATTGTTCATGATCCGTGGAGGCCATGTCAAGGAGACGGAGGACACTTAGGGCCAAATCCTGGGTTGTTTAATAGATATATTTTTGACAAAAGATTAGATGTGGGTGTTTTTCAAACCAATTCCTTCGAGGAAGATCTTCAACTTTCAGGAATACCTGTACTTGAAACCTCTGTAAAGAGTGATAAGAAAAGTTTTGATATATGCCTTGCTTTGTCTCTAGTTAATGTACATGATAAAACTGTTAATCAATTTTCAACTGGATTTTTAAGAGTTAAAAACTTACAAAGAGACGAAAAATGTGATTGTAAAATCTCCATGCATCCAACTAATATTACGATCTTAAAAGGTACAAAACTAAGGTTATCTATATCAACCGCTGCATACCCATCTATTGGAGTTAATTCAGGATTAGGTGACGATCTGCTTGGTGCTCCAACTATTAATCACAAAATAATAACTTTAAGTTTTGAACTTAATAAAACATTAATGAAAATGACTCCATTTTTCAATTAATTTTTTTTATTTGGTTGATAATTTGATAAACTGATTTCTTAATAGCTACCAGTCATGAAAGAAACTATTCAAGCAGACTGGATTAAATCAGAAGCTTTCAACCTCGAAAATTGTTGCAATGATAATCCATTAAATATTTTAGGTCCCCATTTCTTTAATGGACAGTGGTTAACAAGAGTATGGATGCCTGAGGCAGATGAAGTAAATATTACTTTTAAAGATAAAACATATAAAACAACTACTTTAAATCATAAATGGCTGTTTGAAGTAACACTTCCTGAAGACCCCAAAAATAATTATCAAATAAATGTACTTAGAGGAGGAGTTTCTCATTCACAGCAAGACCCTTGGGCTTACAGGGAAGAATGGATGGGAGAATTAGACAGACACCTTTTTGCTGAAGGTAACCACCATCATATTTGGAAAAAAATGGGGGCTCACATCCATGAAGAGACAAATCAAAAAGGAGTAATGTTCTGTATTTGGGCACCAAATGCAAAATCAATCTCAATAATCGGAGACATAAATTCTTGGGACGGTAGACATCATCCTATGCAAAAAAGGCTGGGTGGTATTTGGGAATTATTTATGCCAATAATGAAAGAAGGAGATGCTTACAAGTATGAAATAAGAACTCAAAAAGGACATATTTATGAAAAAGCTGATCCATATGGTTTCCTTCATGAAATCAGACCCCAAAATGGCTCAATAGTATCTAAACTAAATGATTTCAATTGGGAAGATAGTTCTTGGATAACTGATAGAGATTCATCTAGTCAAATTAAAAAGCCTATTTCAGTTTATGAGATGCATTTGGGTAGTTGGATGCATGATTCAATTGATAATAAATATATTGAAAAAAATGGACAGTCAAGATCTCCAGTTCCTGCAGCAGATTTAAAACCTGGGACAAGATTTTTAACTTATCCAGAGTTAACAGAAAAGCTTATCCCATACGTGAAAGAAAGAGGATTTACTCATATAGAATTAATGCCTATTTCGGAACATCCTTTCGATGGTTCTTGGGGCTATCAAGTCACAGGTTGGTACGCCCCAACAAGTAGATATGGCACTCCTAATGAATTCAAAGAGTTTATAAATAGATGTCATGCAGAGGGTATAGGTGTAATTCTCGACTGGGTGCCTGGCCATTTTCCAAAAGATAAACATGGTTTAGCTTTCTTTGATGGTTGTCATCTTTACGAACACGGCGATCCTCGTATAGGGGAACATAAAGAATGGGGCACTTTAATATTTAACTACAGTAGAAATGAAGTAAGGAATTTCTTAGTCGCAAACCTTATTTATTGGTTTGAGGAATTCCATATTGATGGGATAAGAGTAGATGCTGTAGCTTCAATGTTATACAGAGACTATTTACGTCCAGAGGGTGAATGGATTCCAAATGAAAATGGTGGGAATGAAAATTTAGAAGCTGTTAAATTTCTTCAGCAAGCAAACCATGTCCTTTTTCAGCATTTTCCTGGTGCACTATCTATTGCTGAAGAATCAACAACTTGGCCAATGGTTACCGAGCCGACAAATGTAGGTGGACTTGGTTTTAATTTAAAATGGAATATGGGTTGGATGCATGATATGCTCGATTATTTTGAAATAGATCCTTGGTTTAGACAATTTCATCAAAATAGTGTGACATTTTCAATAACTTATAATTACACTGAAAATTTCATGCTCGCCCTTAGCCATGATGAAGTTGTTCATGGAAAAAGTCATCTTTTACATAAAATGCCAGGAGATGATTGGAAAAAGTTCGCCAATACAAGGGCTTTATTAACATACATGTGGACACATCCTGGTAAAAAGACACTTTTCATGGGAATGGAATTTGGACAAAGGCAAGAATGGAATGTTTGGGATGATCTACAATGGGGACTCTTAGAATTTGAACCCCACAAAGGTATTAGAAACTTGGTTGATGACTTAAATAAACTTTATAAAAATGAGCCTTCTTTATGGAAAAATGACTTTGATCCTTATGGATTCCAATGGATAGATTGCGATGACACCTCCAATTCAGTTATCAGTTTCATGAGAAGGGAAAATGAAAGTAATGAATGGATTGTAGTTGTTGCAAACTTTACCCCTAATTTTCATGGATCCTATAGAATAGGTGTTCCTTTAGAAGGCTTTTATAAAGAGATTTTCAATTCAGACGGTTCTAAATATGGCGGCAGTAACAAAGGTAATATGGGGGGTAAGGAAACTTTAAAATATAATATTCATAATTATGAAAATGCTCTTGAAATTGTTTTGCCACCACTGAGTGTAAGTATCTTTAAGCATCAACTAAAGCGATAATAAAGATTTATTAATTAGACAATTTCATTTAATTCTTCACATAATGATTTTAATCAGCTCCACGTTGTAAAATTTTTAGATTAAAGATTTTTAATTTTTTTTAAAAAAAACATATTGAACTCAAAAAATGGGTGAGAATTTACCACTTTTACTATCTGCTGCCTTAGGAAAGAAAGTTAATAGGCCTCCAGTATGGATGATGAGACAAGCAGGCAGATATATGAAAATTTATAGAGATTTAAGAGAGCGCTACCCAAGCTTTAGGGAAAGATCTGAGAACCCAGGACTTTCTTATGAAATTTCAATGCAACCTTTTAAGGCTTTCAAGCCAGATGGTGTAATTCTTTTTTCAGATATACTTACCCCTCTTCCTGGAATGGGAATCAACTTTGAAATAATAGAAAGTAAGGGTCCAATAATAGAGGATCCCATAAGAAATATTCACCAAATAGAAAATTTAAAAAAATTAACTCCAAACGAAAGTTTAAGTTTTGTTGGAGAAGTCCTTTCATCACTAAAAAAAGATGTAAAAAATGAAGCAACGGTTCTTGGCTTTGTTGGAGCACCATGGACTCTAGCTGCATATGTAGTTGAAGGTAAAAGCAGTAAAAATTATTCTTTAATAAAATCAATGGCTTTTAAAGAACCTGATTTACTTCACAAACTTCTGGATCACTTTGCAAATTCGATTGGTGAGTATTTAAAGTATCAAATAAAATCTGGCGCTCAAGTTGTACAAATTTTTGACTCTTGGGCAGGACAATTAAGTCCTCAAGACTACGATATTTTTGCTGGCCCTTATCAAAAAAAAGTTGTTGACATTGTTAAAAAAGAATTCCCAGATACTCCAATAATCTTGTATATATCAGGAAGTGCTGGGGTATTAGAAAGGATGGCTAAAACTGGTGTAGATATAATTTCACTAGATTGGACTGTAGATATTGAGGAGGCTTGCAAGAGAATCCCCAAAGGAATTGGGATACAGGGAAATGTTGATCCTGGTATATTATTTGGAAATAAAGATTCAATAAAAGAGAGAATCGAAAATACTTTTTATAAAGTAAAAGAGAGAAAATATATTCTTAATTTAGGTCATGGAATTTTACCAGGCACTCCAGAAGAAAATGCCCAAACATTTTTTGAACATGGGAAAAAACTAACTTATTAATTTATATTTTGGCAATTAAAAACTTATTAATAACAGGCTCTAACGGATGTGTTGGTCAATATTTGATTGATTGGTTCTTAAAAAACACTCGATTTAGGCTTTATCTAATGGTAAGAGATAAAAATAAGCTCCCCCTTTCTATACAGAAGAACAAACGGATTAAATTGCTTATATGTGATATCAGAGAATGCAATAGATTTTGTAAAGATATTAGTCAAATTAATTTTCTTATCCATACTGCGACAGCTTGGGGTGATCCAAAAAGAGCATATGAGGTAAACATAAAAGCGTTCGAAGAGTTATTAGGATTGCTTGAAAAAAATAAATTAGAGAAAATAATTTATTTTTCAACAGCCAGCATACTTGATAAACAATGTGAATTAATGAGGGAATCCTTAACTTATGGAACAGAATATATTCAAACAAAATACAAGTGTTTTGAGAGACTTAAAGAGAGCTCATTTGCAGAAAAAACATTCGCAGTTTTTCCTACATTAGTTTTTGGAGGGACTCTTAATAAAAAGAGTAAGTATCCTGTAAGCTATTTAACAAGTGGATTGAAAGAAATAAATAAATGGCTTTGGTTGGCAAGATTTCTAAAACTTAACTCAAAATTTCACTTTATACATGCCAATGATATTGCACAAATTTGTGGATTTCTAATTAAAAATCATAAAGAAGAAAATTACAAAGGGTTCAAAAAATTTGTATTAGGTCAAAACTTTATTTCAATTGATGATGCGATAAATATTCTTCTAGAGAGAAAAGGAATGAATAGATATTTTTCCATCCCCTTAACCAAAACAATAATGAAAATATTATTAAGAGTGCTTCCTATTCAAATGACTCCTTGGGATAGCTTCAGCATAAAAAAATATGACTTTAACCATGTGCCCATAACGAATCCTGAGACATTAAATTTAAAAAGTTATGCTAAAACTCTCCATGATGTTTTAAGGTTAGCAAAGTTACCAGGTTGTAATATCAATTAAACTTCTCGCGATTTAGTTACAAAAACCTTGTAATATATAAAAATAGTAAATTTAAATTATGTTTCGTTCAATTTTTGCAGGTTTTTTTGCAATAGTTTTAACCCTGGGCCTAGGAATTTCTTCTGTTTCTGCTAAAACTGTTGAAGTTAAGCTTGGTACTGACGCTGGAATGTTAGCTTTTGAACCAAGTTCTGTAACTATCAGTACAGGTGATACTGTTAAATTCATCAATAATAAATTAGCTCCTCATAATGCCGTTTTTGATGGACATGAAGAGTTAAGTCATGCTGATCTAGCCTTCGCTCCTGGAGAATCTTGGGAAGAAACATTTAATACAGCAGGAACTTTTGACTACTATTGTGAGCCTCACAGAGGTGCAGGGATGGTAGGTAAAGTAATTGTTGAATAAAATCCCTAATTAATTAAAAAATATTTATAAAATATTTCGATTAATTAAATTAATTACATTGGCTTAAATGAAATTTGTCCCAAGTGAATTCTCAAATTCTGCTTGGGATATTTTTATTTTAGCAAAGGAAATTGCACATAATAATTTTCAGCAAAATGTAGATTCTGAAAATATATTGCTTGCACTAATAAAACAAGATATTTTCACCTCTACAGTACTAAAAAAAAATTGTGTAAATATTAGAAAGATAGAAACAAAGTTAACTTCTTTATTGAATGCGAAAGCAAAAATGAAGAGCAAACAAAAGATTCTATTTATAGGTCAAACCACAGAAAAAGTTTTTTTAAAAGCAAATAATTTAAGAGTTTCGTTTAATGATGTAGTGATATCAACAGAACACATACTATACGGTTTATCTTATGATGTAATTTGCAGTGATCTAGTTTTAAATACAAAAAAAATTCCGGAATTTTTAGGACTTTTAAATAAGATGAAATCTGAATCCACAATTAATAATAATTTTGAAAGTTCCAATGAAACTTTAGATAAATTCGGTATTGATCTTACAAAATCGGCTAGGGATGGCATCCTTGACCCTGTTATTGGGAGGGATGAAGAAATCAGAAGAACTATCCAGATTTTAAGCAGAAGAACTAAAAATAATCCTGTTCTAATTGGAGAACCTGGAGTAGGTAAAACTGCAATAGTAGAGGGTTTAGCGCAGCGAATCGTTAATGGAGATGTCCCATCTTCATTAAATAATAGACAATTAATATCAATCGATATGGGGTCATTAATAGCTGGAGCAAAATACCGAGGAGAATTTGAAGAGAGAATTAAAAATGTTTTAAAAAAAGTTAAAAGTTCTGAAGGTAAGATTATTCTTTTTATAGATGAAATTCATACAGTTGTTGGTGCTGGAGCAACTGGAGGTTCATTAGATGCCAGTAATCTTTTAAAACCAATGCTAGCTAGGGGTGAATTAAGATGTATTGGTGCTACGACAATTAATGAGCATAAACAAAATATTGAAAAAGATCCTGCGCTTGAAAGGAGATTTCAGAAAATAAAAATTAATGCACCTTCAGTAGATGATACGATTTCGATACTTAGGGGGCTAAGAGAAAAATATGAGGTTCATCATAGTGTAAGAATTTCTGATAATGCTCTTGTTGCTGCTGCCAGGTTAAGTGAGAGATATATTAATGATAGATTTCTACCAGACAAAGCAATCGATCTAATTGATGAAGCGGCTTCAAGATTAAATATGGTAATAACATCCAAACCAGAAGAAATTGATGAGATTGATAGAAAAGTTTTACAACTAGAAATGGAGAATTTATCCTTACAAAGGGAATCAGATAATTTTTCTTTAGAAAGGCTTAAAAGAATTAATAGTGAGCTTCAAGGTCTTAAGATTAGACAATCAGAATTAAATCATCAATGGCGAAAAGAGAAAGAAGAAATTGATGAGATTTGTAATTTAAAAGAAGAAATTGAATCTACTCAATTAAAAATTGAACAAGCTAAAAGAAGTTTTGATCTCAATAAAGCTGCAGAATTAGAATTTGGAACCTTAATTTCTTTACAAAAAAAATTAAAAATCAAAAGTGAGAATTTAGTAGATTCGTTTAAAAATGGTGAAAAGAATCTTTTAAGGCAAGAGGTTAATTTTGAAGACATAGCAGAAGTTGTCTCGAAGTGGACTTCTATTCCAGTAAATAATTTAAATCAATCTGAAAAAGAAAAACTTTTAAAACTAGAATCCACTCTTAAAGAAAAAATTATTGGTCAGAATAATGCTATCTGCGCTGTTTCTGATTCAATTAAGAGATCAAGGACAGGACTAAATGATCCCAATAGACCAATAGCTAGTTTTTTATTTTTAGGGCCAACAGGAGTAGGAAAGACTGAACTAAGCAAAGTAATAGCCAAAACAATATTTGACTCGAATTCATCAATCACGAGACTAGACATGTCTGAATATATGGAAAAGCATTCTGTAAGCAAAATTATTGGTGCCCCTCCAGGATATCTAGGTTTTGAATCAGGAGGCCAATTAACTGAAGCCGTGAGGAAAAACCCTTACTCTCTTATACTCCTAGATGAAATAGAAAAAGCCCACAAAGATATTTTAGATATCTTATTACAAGTTCTTGATGATGGGATTATTACCGATGGGCAAGGCAGAACAATTAGTTTTAAAAATTCAATAATTGTTCTTACAAGTAATTTAGGAGGTCAATCTATAAATGATTTATCTATTAGGAACGAAGATAAAAATGAAATTAAAAATATTGTGAATGTTGAATTGAAGAAATTTTTTAAACCAGAATTCTTAAACCGCCTAGACGAAATAATAATATTTCAAAATTTGGAATTAAATGAATTAAAAGAAATAGCTAAAATACAACTAAAAAACCTAGAAAATAGGCTCATCATAAAAGATTTAAACTTTCAAATTACAGAGGAGGCTATAGACCATCTAGTCAAAAATAGTTTTCATAGTAGCTATGGAGCCAGACCGTTAAAAAGAATTATTCAAAAAGAAATCGAGACAAAAATTGCAAATAATATTCTCAACAATAATTATATAAATAAAAAAGAGGTTTATATTTCTATTAAAGATGGATACATATTTGTAGATTGATATTTTTATTAAAGTATTATTTTAAATTTGTATATAAACTTTTGAATAAATCTTAAAACCACTCTGGGAATCTTTCATAACTAGCAGAATTTGATTTATTTTCTTTTGATTCAGCTTTCCAGCAGCATGTTCTTCCTTTATCCTTATCCTTTAAATATTCATTAGCCCATTGCCAAATCATTTCAGAAGAAAATTCCATTCCAACATTATCCATAATCTTCAAATTTAAAGCATCTAAATCATGTAATTTCCTCCAGTAATTTAATAAAGGGTCATCACTATTTACAAGAAATGTATGATCAAACTGTTCTTTAAGCCTTTTCTCAAGAGGTTTCAAACCAGAAAAATCAACGACAAAACCATTTTTATCCAATTCTTTAGCCGCGAACCAAAAGGTAAATGTCCTTGAATAACCATGAACAAATCTACAATGACCATCATGGCGCCATTGCCTATGAGAGCAGGGAAAATCCTCATAACTTTTGCTGCAAGAAAATTGTGATGAATTAATATCCATTAATAAACTGATAAGATAAACTTTAGTAAAACAAAGAGTAAGAGGTCTAACACATTAAATATAATGGCTTATTCAACAAATTTTTCCTTAGAAGAACTTCGTTTTGATAATAATGGATTAATCCCCGCCATAGCACAAGATTGGCTAGATGGATCCATTCTTATGTTGGCTTGGATGAATAAAGAATCTTTAAATAAAACACTGGAAACAAGAAATGTACATTACTGGAGCAGATCTAGATCCGAGATATGGAGAAAAGGAGCAACGAGCGGTAGCACGCAATTTCTTAAAGAAATTAGATTTGATTGCGATAATGATGCACTTGTTCTTTCAATAGAACAGAATGGCTCAGGGGCATGCCATACAGGCGAAAAAAGTTGTTTTTTCAATGAAATCGATAGTAATTCAGTTAATAAAATATCAAAGAAAAAAAATCCTTTTTCTAATATTTGCTCGGAATTATTTGATACTATTAATGAAAGATCAATTAATCCTTTAGAGAAAAGTTATACTAATCATTTGTTAACAAAAGGAAGTAATACTATCTTAAAAAAAATGGGAGAAGAAACTGCGGAATTTATTATGGCCTGCAAAGATAATGATAAAAATGAAATCGCGAATGAAGCTTCTGATATAATTTATCATCTTCAAGTTGCATTGCTGCATAAGGGAGTTCAGTGGAGAGATGTACTAACTATTCTTGAATCAAGAAGAAAAAAAAATAATTAAATACATATATTTGTAGACTCTAAATCTAATCAAATAAATAAATAGTAAATATTAATTAAATATTAATTAAATATTAATTAATTATTACATGTATAGCTTATTAAGAAATTAACTATAAGTTAAATACATTAAGCAAAGGTGTAAATCGTGAGTTCATTGAGCGATTTTCTTGGAGAAATAGGTCGTCATCAACTTTTGACACCAGAGAAGGAACTCACTATGGGAAGAAAAGTCCAAGAAATGGTTGTACTTATCAATAGATGTCAAACAGCAGGTGGTAACGGTCCCGATTGTGAATATTCCGAAGAAGAAAAAAAGAAAATAAGAATTGGGGAAAAAGCCAAGAACGAAATGATTACAGCAAATCTAAGATTAGTAGTTAACCTCTCAAAAAGATATCAGGGAAAGGGTTTAGAATTGTTAGACTTAATTCAAGAAGGCACACTTGGTCTTACGCGAGCTGTAGAGAAATACGACCCTTCAAGGGGTCATAGATTCTCTACTTATGCTTACTGGTGGATAAGGCAGGGATTAAATAGAGCACTCTCAACGCAAAGTAGAACAATAAGAATTCCAGTAAATATTAATGAAAAGCTTACTAAATTAAGAGCTGCAAAATCAAAGCTAATGCAACTCAAAGGGTTTCCTCCAACTAGCATTGAGTTAGCAAATGAGCTTAAAATTACTAAAGAGGAGATAGATGAACTTCTTTCTTGCGAATTGAGAAGTATAACAGTTAGTCTTCAAGGTACTGTTAAATCTAAGTCCGATCCATCTGAACTTGTTGATATTCTGCCAAGTGATCAAACGCCTCCTATGGAATTAGCAGAACTAGCTGAGAGAACAGCTTCAGCTTGGACATTATTAGATAAGGCAAATTTAACTGAAAAAGAAAGAAAGATTGTAAGCCTTAGATTCGGTTTAGATGGTTCAAATGAATGGAGAACTTTAGCTGAAGTTGCAAGACATATGAGTTGTAGTAGAGAATATTGCAGACAAGTTGTACAAAGAGCCTTGAGAAAGCTTAGGAAAGCAGGGATCCAAAATGGACTAGTTGATAGTATTAGCTAAAAATCATTAATTAATTAAATTAAAAATTATGAATGATAACTATTACAAAAATAAAGAACAAATTTATGATGCAGAAGTTTTAGAAAGTTCATCATTAGATGAGAATATCATTATAAAAATCTTAATAAGAGCTGGTAGAACTATTGCAAAACCAGCTTTAGAAGTTTTAGAAATGGCCCTCGATCCTATTACTCCAACACAAGTAAGAGTTTCCTTAATGGCCGCACTTGCTTATTTAATAATGCCATTTGATCTATTCCCTGACTTTATGCCTTTAGTAGGTTACAGTGATGACTTTGTTGCTCTCACTGCAGTTTTAAGTATATGGAGTAGATATATGACTCCTGCAATAAGAGCAAGAGCGGAAAGGAAACTTAATAAATTGTTCCCTTTTGTTAAATGAGTAAACTATCACAGGGAGAAGAAAAAGAACTTATTTCATTTATTAAAGATTGGCTGAAATCTCATGGATATACACAAAAAGATCTAGCTAATGAATTAAATCTCAAATCAAGCCGAACCTCCGAAATTACCCGAAAAGTTAAAGAATTTCATAAAAAAGGAGGTATTTTCAATATTGTTAAAAATCTCATAAAGATAGAACAAAATTGGCTAAACAATATTCCAACCAATTCTCAAGGAATTAACGATACCCACCCATATAATCAATTAGATATCGACTCCTTAGTGAACCAAATAAAAAAAGACAGTAGTAAAAAAAATATTTAAACTAGGCTAGTTTTATATTTAAATTAACTTACATACCTATATATATAAAATATTTATTAATCATTTTTATTGTAAATTCAATTATTTATTTATAATTTTTTTTTATAAGTAAAAACCTTATTTTTACAATTAAAAAAAATAATTTCCGTTCTAATTATAAATTAAATTTGCTTAAAGATAATCGATATTTTTAATATATACTTTATTAAAAGGCTTGGATCCATGGATAAATATCAAAATCAATCCATATACCTTTCTGCCAATAAATATCTTTCTCAATTAATTCTCTTAATTCATTTTCATTATCGGCGTTAAAAATAGCAAATAAATATTTTGTACATTTAGTAGGTCCTAAAGTAATTAAAATATTTCTATCTTTTAAATCCCCAAGTCTATCAAGATGACTTTTACGAAATGGTTCCCTTTTGTTAATTGCATCGTCACAATACTTCCCAAATACTATAAATTTTTCCATCATTAAAAGATAACTAATTGAATAAATATATAATTAATAATTGCACAAATTACACACTAATTGCTATGTTAATTATGAAAAACTTTTTATTAATTTATTATGCTAAGTGGTAACGATCTCCTTGCTAAAGTTAAAGAACTTGGTGATGTTAGCAAGTCAGATCTTGTTCGTGCATGTGGATACGTTTCCACGAAAAAAAATGGAAGCGAACGTTTAAATTTCACTGCTTTTTATGAAGCACTTCTTGAAGCAAAAGGCGTTAATCTTGGCGATGCTGGAGTTGCGGGTATTGGGAAGGGTGGTAGAAAATTAAGTTACATAGCGACAGTACAAGGAAATGGTAATCTTTTGATTGGGAAAGCATATACTGCACTTTTAGACTTAAAAGCAGGCGATGAGTTTGAGATAAAGCTTGGGAGAAAACAAATAAGATTATTACCCTCGGAATAATCCCCATAAAATATTATTCTAATTATAAGAATTAAAACTCCTTTTCATATACGGTTTTTTTAATAAAATTAACTTACAAAATTAGTTTTTTAATTACATTTATTGATCAGCAGCTTTACGCAATTCTTCACAAAATCTACCAATTTGATTAACAACTTCCTTTTCATTACTATTAGATATTCTTTTAACAAATGCACTTCCAATAATTACTCCATCTGCCCCCCATTTACGAACTTTATTAACATGTTCAGGGGAAGATATCCCGAAACCAACTGCTATAGGATTAATGCTTATTTCTTGTAATTTAGTAATAAGATTCTCTACTCTATTTTCCATTTTGTTTCTCTCTCCTGTTACTCCTGTCACGCTTACTAAATAAGTAAAACCTTTTGTATTATTAGATATAATTTTCATTCTTTTAAAGGGAGTAGTAGGAGCAACTAATAATATCAAGTCTATAGAATAAGAACTAATTATTTCAGAAAATTTATATGCTTCTTCCAAAGGAAGATCGGGAATTATTAATCCTGAAACTCCTACTTGAGATGCCAATTTACAAAAATTCTCAAGTCCAAAATTTAATATAGGATTAAAATAAGTGAAAAGTATTATTGGAATATATAACTTATCTTTCAAAGACTCTAATAATTGAATAACCTTTTTCAATGTAGTTCCTGACTTTAATGCTCTAGAAGCTGATAATTGAATGATTGGGCCATCAGCAAGAGGGTCACTATAAGGGATTCCCAATTCAATAAGATCAGCACCCTTTTCTTGCAACTTTAATAAAATCTCGGATGTAGTCTCAATATTAGGATCACCTGCCATTATGAAAGGCATCAATGCTAATTTATCGCGTTTCTTTAGTTCCAAAAACTTCTTATTTATTTTTGATAAAGTTTTATTCTTAGGAATTTGCGTTTTCTTGTTTTCTTTCATGGATTTTTGAGATTTTTATTTCATAATTCTTGAGGAGTTTATGGATTTTTTTCTAAATCTTGCATTAATTTTTCCCGCTCTTCTTTTGATAATAAGTTAAATTTGATTTCTAGTTTTTCATTCACAATTTTTTCATACTCTTTTCTGTAGCGCTTCCTTTGCTCCATAAAAGTCATTTTTCCGTTTAAAACTCTAAGAACATAAGATGAAACCCAAGTTGTAACAATCACGATCAGGATAAAGTTTGAGATAGTGCTAGCTGTAAAGTTATCAATACCCAATTGTGGGGCTAATTTATAACTTAATAGTCCTAATAATGAGATTAATAAACCTATTTGTAAAACCTTACCTTTAGTCAACTATTTAACCTTTACTATCTCCTCTTAATCTGAGATTTAAAAATGGAGAAAATATAATCAAACCTGGGAAAAAAAGAAATACTAATCCATAAACTATTAATCTCTCAAATTTGCCCATAACATTCCATCTATTATTCATCCAGTAAAAAAGTATTAACGGAATAACAAATAAATAAATAGAAATAATTCCAACGTAGGCAATTAAAGTAGCAAATGAATTATTAAAAATACTTTCCATTTTGATTTCTGGTTTATTTAGTAAAAACATAACAACTATTAAAAGTTATTGTAAGAACTAAAAATAAATAGTTTAAAAATGGGAGTGGGGGGACTTGAACCCCCACGAGCTAAAGCGCTCGACGGATTTTAAGTCCGGCGCGTCTACCAATTCCGCCACACTCCCAAAAGAAATTTACACTTATTAATCGTAGCCGAAACTATCTCAATTAAACAAGAAAAATGCGAATATTTACATTTTCTCGGGATCTTGAGATTAATTTAAATCTTTTAATCATTAAATTAAACATTCATCAAAAATACCATACTCATATTTTTCTGTAGTTAAAACAATTTCTTTATTCTTTTATTTAGCTACTCCCTCTACTCGCCAGTTTAAAGTTTCACCTCCATGAAATGGTTTTATTTGTCCAAAAACCTTATTATTCTCAATTACTTCAACAAATTCTGGAATTTTATTTGACATAGGAACCAATCTTATTTTTTCGTTATTAATAGGTAAATTATAAAAATTAGGGCCATTCAAGCTAGCAAATTTTTCGAACTGATTTAGTGCATTTTCCTCCTCAAAAACTTTTAAATAACTTTCTATTGCTACTGGAGAGTTAAAAATGCCTGCACAACCACAAAAAGCTTTCCACTGTCTTAGGTGAGGAGCAGAATCTGTACCTAGGAAAAAACATTCTTTTCCACTAGTTGCAGCTTTCCTTAAAGCTATTCTATTATTTTCTCTCTTAGCGACTGGTAAGCAGTAAAAGTCACTATTTAAACCTCCAAAGAACATTGCATTCCTGTTTATGTGTAAATGATGAGGAGTAATAGTAGCTCCTAAGTTATTACTCTGAACAAAATCAACTGCATGAGAGGTAGTTATATGCTCTAAAACAATCTTTAATTTTGGAAATTGTTGTATTAAAGGTGAAAGTTCTTTATCTATAAAAACCTCTTCCCTATCAAATATATCTACTTCAGGATCAGTTACTTCCCCATGAATTAAAAGTGGCATTCCAAGTTCTTGCATAACTTCGAATATTTCATAAAGATTTTCTATTTTTTTGACTCCATGTCTAGAGTTTGTTGTTGCATTAGCAGGATACAATTTGGCTGCAAAGAAAACTTTATTATTAAAGCCTTCTATTATTTCTTGTTTTATTGTCTCGTCAGTCAGATATATCGTCATTAATGGTTCAAACGTGGAATTACCAGACAATGCCTCAGATATAGATTTCTTGTAAGAAATACATTTTTCTATAGAGGTTATTGGGTTTTTGGTGTTTGGCATCACAATAGCCCTCCCAAAATATTTAGATGTAAAGCTAATAATATTTTTTAAAACGATGCCTTCCCTTAAATGTAAATGCCAATCATCCGGTTTTGATATAATAAATTCTTTCAAAATTTTAATTATTTAATTAATTTTAACAGCAAATAAAAATTGACAATAGTTTTAAGATAATTAATAAATAAATTAAAGATATAATCATCTAAATAAGTCTTTTAAATATGAGTGATTTTATATTGCCGATAATAGAGATCTTAATTGGAATAATATTACTTTTTGCAGGCGGAGAATTATTCATTCAAGGGGCAATTTCTTTATCGTTAATTTTAGGGATACCACAAATAGTAATAGGATTAACTGTTGTTTCCTTAGGTACAAGTTCTCCTGAATTATTAGTAAGTTTAAATTCAATCTTCAAAGGGAGTGACTCGCTAGCAGCAAGCAATGTGATTGGAAGCAATATTTTTAATGTTCTTGTTGTCTTAGGAATAAGCTCATTAATAACCCCTCTAAAAGTAAAAAGTAGAATAGTCCGAAGAGATGTACCTCTTTTAATAGCTATTTCATGTGCAGTCTGGGCAATGTCTTCAACTGGTCTTTTAACTTGGCAAGCAGGAATTTTTCTAATATTTTGTTTAGCTTTAAATACAATTTGGGAAATAAATACTATTAAGGAAAACGAGGAGGATACAAAAAAAGCCGAGCCAGAGATAGAAAAATCTTCAGGCATTGAGAGAGGTGAGTTCAATATTATATTAAAATTAATTTCTGGAATTTTTCTTCTAAGCTTTGGTTCAAATATTTTAGTAAATGGTTCTCAATCCTTAGCTACTCTATTAGGCGTAAATGAAATTATTATTGGTCTAACTATAGTTGCCACTGGAACCTCTCTGCCAGAACTAGTCACCTCAATAATTGCGGCATTAAAAGGTAAAACAGATCTTGCAATTGGTAATGTTATTGGTAGCAATTTGCTTAATCAGCTTCTTATTCTTGGAAGTTGCAGTATTTTTTCTGGATTAAAAGGTTTTACAATTGATCAAAGTCTTATAAAAGTTGACTTGCCATTTATGGTTTTAACTACTTTTGCCTGCCTCCCAATCTTTTGGACTAAGGGTAAAATCACTAGAATTGAAGGCTTTATACTTTTAAATCTTTATATTTTCTACATCATTGACAAGATATTGTTCTTAAACAGATTTAACTATCTCTATGAATTGAGAATTTGTATTTTTGTTTATTTTGGATTTTTCACATTATTCCTTTTTGCAAAAGAAAATCTCAAAATATCTAGAAGATAATTTAATTACCCATACATAGTTACAAATTCCTCTGAAATAGTTGGATGCAACGCCATGGTAGTATCAAAATCTTTTTTAGTAATCCCAGCATTTAAAGACACTGAAACCATTTGTATAATCTCAGATGCTGCTTCTCCAAACATATGGCAGCCCAGGACTTTATCATTTTTTTTATTGACCACAAGTTTTAACATACATTTAGATTTATTTTTTTTAAAGGTATTAGACATAGGAGTAAAATTACATTTGAAAACTTGTACATTAACTTCTGAATAAATTTTTTTTGCCTCTTCCTCACTAAGTCCAACTGTTGAAATTTCTGGGATAGTAAATACTGCCTTAGGAATATTTTCATAATTAACTTTTCTTTTAAGATTAGCAAAATAATTATCTGCAAAAACTCTCCCTTGTTCAATTGCTACAGGAGTTAAATTTGGTTTTTTTATTATATCTCCAATAGCAAATATATTAGGGTTGCTTGTCTGATTAAGTTCATTAACTTCTAAATATATTCCATCCATTTTAAGATTTAAAATATCTAAATTTAATCTTTTAAGAGCGGGCTCTCGTCCAGTTGCAACAAGAATATTATTGGTTAACAATTTACTTCCTGATTCCAACGTTGCCTCTAGATCATCATTTATTTTTTTTATAGACTTTAACTGATTTTTGAATTTTAAATTTATACCCAAGGAAGTCATTGATTTTTCTAAACATTCTGACAAATCTTTATCAAAACCATTTAATAAGTTCTTACCTCTAATTAATTGCGTAACTTCAGTGCCTAAGTTTTTAAAAATGGAAGCAAATTCACAGGCAATATAACCTCCACCAACTATTAATAATTTCTTAGGAAAATCTTTCAATTCAAAAATATCATCGCTACTCCATACTAAATCTGTTCCTGGGATATTTAATTTTTTTGGTTTGCCACCAACTGAAATTAGAATATTTTTGGCGCTAACTTTTCTTAAAATATTTTTTGTTTTTGGACAAACTACTTCTATTATATTTTGATTTAAAAATCTTCCAAGGCCCTCAAAAACTTTAATGTTTAATTTTTTTAAAGAATTTGAATGTAAAATACTTAATCTAGAAACTTCTTCTTTTACATTATTTAGTAAGATATTAGATTTAAAAGTTATTTCTTTGCTTATTAATCCATACCCTTCAGAAGAAACCATATTTCTTCTATTGTTAGCAGCATAAACCATCAGTTTTTTTGGTACACAACCTCGGATAACGCAGGTCCCACCTATTTTGTTTACTTCTATTATTGCAACTTTTGCGCCATAACTAGCAGCGCGTTTTGCGGCAGCCAACCCTCCCGAACCAGCACCCAAAACGATTAAGTCAAATTCGTATTCCAAAACCTTTTAAATCATTTATTATATCGTAAATATAAAGCTTAATTTCAATAAATGAATAATATCTTGAGTTGGGCCGATTTAAGTAAATTCGAAATTGATGATATTGATAGAGTTAATGGGATAAATAATTCTTATTCAAACTTAAGATTATTTGGTCATAGTGAAAAAGAAGTCGAGCTAATTTTGTATAGAGATCGACATTCTTGGTGCCCTTACTGTCAGAAAATATGGTTATGGCTTGAATTCAAAAGGATTCCTTACAAAGTGAAGAAAATAAACATGTATTGTTATGGCAAAAAAGAAGAGTGGTACCTCAAGAAAGTTAGCTCAGGTAAATTACCTGCAGTCGAATTTAATGGTCAAATTATAACTGAAAGTGATAATATAATTACTTTTTTAGAAAATGAATTTGGAACACTTGGTTCCTCTCTTTTATCAAATGATATTCAAGAAGCTAGAAATTTAGAAAGAGAAATTTTTAGATCATGGTGTAATTGGCTTTGCAGAAATAGCTTTAGTTATTTAGATGAATCCTATCGAAAAAATAAATTTAGGGAATCTATTTACAAATTAGAAAAAATATTAAGTTTATCCAAAACAGGTTTTATTGATTCATCAATATGTGATTCAGAAAAAATAGAGCCAGGAACTGGAGATATAATTTTCATTCCATATATGGAAAGAATGAACGCTTCCTTAGGTTATTACAAAGGCTTCGATTTAAGAAATAATTATCCTTTTATTGATAGATGGTTAACCCTTTTTGAGAATTTCAGTGCATATAGAGGTACTCAAGGTGATTTTCATACTCATTCCCATGATCTACCTCCTCAAATGGGTGGCTGCTTTAGGGATGTTAATGATCAACAAATTTCGTTTTCTAATCTAATAGATTCTGGAGAAGGACTAGGGAACTTGGAATTTAATCAAGATATAGACTTCGATTATTACGCTAAATTTGCACTTAAAAGAGTCCTAAAACATAAAGACAATATTATTAATGCTAATCCTTATAAAAAAGACTTATTTGAGGAATCATTAAGGTCCGCTCTTACCTATATGATTACCTCTGAAATTAATGAAGTTCCTAACAAGGCAGTTACATCTATCATCTACTTAAAAAATAGAATTTCTGTGCCAAGAGATATGCCTATAATTTCAGCAAGGATATTAAGACAATCTTTAAATAATATTGAGTCAACGAATCATAATTGCAAAATTGATAAGATTCCAGAAAAACATAGATATGATCAAGATCCTTCCAGATTTATATTAAAACAAAGATTATAAATTTTTTCTTGAATCGATTTGAAGCAAATCTTTTATTTTTTGAACTTGACTGGCAACATTTGGATCACTTGATAATTTTTTTTCCACTTGATCAATAGCATACATAACTGTTGTATGGTCTTTACCTCCAAATTGATCTCCAATTTTTGGAAGGCTTAAATCAGTTCCTTGCCTCATTAGATACATGCCTATTTGCCTTGCCTGGCTAATTGACTTTCTTCTGCTTGAACTAACTAATTCTTCAGGTGAAACTTCAAAGAAGTCTGAGACTTTTTTTATTACCTGCTTGGGAGTCACTACTACTCCAACGCTATTTGGATCAAGCATTGGAGCAATTGATTGAACTGTCATAGGTAATCCTGTTATTGAGGCAAAAGCTACTGCCCTAGTAAAGGCTCCCTCTAATTCTCGAATGTTTGAAGAAAATCTTCCTGCGATAAATTGAATCAAATCTCTTGGGAGATTCATTTTTTCTTGTTCAGCTTTTTTCTGCAGAATCGCCATTCTTGTTTCTATATCAGGAGGTTGAATATCTGCTATTAATCCCATTGAAAATCTAGAAATAAGTCTTTCTTGTAATTTAGGTATTTGACTAGGAGGCCTATCACTTGCAATAACGATTTGTTTACCCGCTTCATATAAAGCATTGAAAGTATTAAAAAATTCTTCTTGCGTATATTCCTTGCCCTCTAAGAATTGGATATCGTCAATTAATAATAGATCAACTGATCTATATTTATTTTTAAAGGCATGCATTCCATCTTTTCTAATAGATTGAATTAAATCACTACTGAAAGTTTCAGTGGAGACATATAAAACTTTCGCATCTGGATCAATTTCAACTCGGTAATGACCAACAGCTTGCATCAAGTGAGTCTTTCCAAGGCCGACACCACCACAAATAAATAAGGGATTAAACTCTCTTCCTGGTGATTCTGCCACTGCTAAAGCTGCAGCATGGGCCATTCGACTATTAGGGCCTACAACAAATCTTTTAAAGACATAACGTGTATTTAAAGAATGAGATTTTTTTGATCTATTAACTAAATTATTAACTTGATTTGTCGAAAATGATTTTGATTGAGAATTAGCATTTTGCACGCTAACAGAATCAGAAGAATTTGAATTGTTGTTGATATTTATTTCAGACTTAAAAACTACTTTTACATTATGTCCACAAATTTCTTCTGCAGCTTTTTCAATAGTTTCACTATAATTCTTTCTAAGCCAATCACTTGTAAAATTATTTGGAGTAATCAAAGTTAACAATCCATTTTCAAAACAATTAAATTTTGCTGGCCTTATCCAAGTTTCGAAAGAAGGCTTGCTTAAATTCTTTTGAAGTAATTGTTTAACTTCTGCCCAAATAGGATTGGCTGCTTGCACTAAATTTTTTCAATAGATATCTAATCTAGTGTGAATTTATTAATTGGTCATTCTCAAATCATAAGATCATGATAAATTTAAAATTTATTAACAATGCAGATTATAAATTTCAAAAAGTGAACCTATAAATTGCCTAAACCTTATAATAATTACATCTTGATTATGTTTTATTGGACAAAGCACTACTCATAGTGATGGCTAAGTGGCATGCTTATGGTCGTTGTAAAAATAGATTATCAAAAGATATAGGGAAAATTAATTCTGCAAAAGTGCAGAAAAAAATGACAGGTCATACTGTTTCAGTTGCGAAATTTCTGGAAAATAAGGGTTTGATTGATATGTCCTTAGCCATATTTGGACTAGGATTAAAAAGTAGTAAAAGGTGGAGTAATGAATTAGGAATTAAAAACTTTAATTTACAAGGTAGTGGATGTTTAGGGGAAAAGATGAGAAGGCAAATTCTTATAAATAAGAAAAAAAGTTTAAAAAAAACGAGAAGTATTATTTTTATAGGTACTGATCTTCCAGATTTTTGTCATATGGATTTATTAAATACTCTTTCAAAACTTAAAAAAAATGATCTAATTTTAGGACCCTCAAATGATGGAGGATATTGGCTTATTGCTTTTTCTGAAAGATTATTATCTACTGATTTATATTTACCCTTTATAAACATTAAATGGGGTACAGAAGAAGTCCTTCAACAAACTATTAAAAACTTTTCTTCAATGGACTTAAAATATGACTTCCTTCATAGAAAAATAGATATTGATACAATAATAGATATCGAAAAAGAGAATAATTACTTTGCCTAAAATCTCAATTATTATTCCAACGTATAATGAATCTCAACACTTACCGTTACTACTCTCGGATTTATCAATTTCTAATGAGGAAGCTGAAATTATAATTGTAGATTGTAATAGTGAGGATAAAACTGTAGAGATAGGAAAGTTATATGGATCAAAGATATATAAATCAAAAAAAAAGAACAGAGGGTTGCAATTAAATATCGGAGCCAAAAAGGCTACAGGAAAATGGTTTATTTTCTTACATGCCGATTCTAGGCTTAGTCAATATTGGTTAAAAAAAGTGAATTCAGTAATAAGATACAATGAAAATACTGTGTGTTTTTTTAAATTCAAGATTAATAATAAAAAGATTATTTATAGATTTCTCGAGATAGTTGTAAATCTTAGAAGCTACATCCTCAAAGATCCATATGGTGATCAAGGTCTCTTAATTCACAGGGAAACATATTTTAAAAATAAAGGTTATCGAAAAATTCCTTTAATGGAGGATTTAGATTTTATAAAAAGATTAAAGAATAAGGCATCTTTAAAAAGATTAACTATTCCAATTTATACAAGTAGTAGGAAGTGGGAAAAAACAAATATTATTTTTCAAGCATTCAAGAATTGGAGTTATAGGAAAAGATGGTTAAGAGGGGAGTCAATAAAATCTTTACATAATGATTATTATAAAAATTAAATTAATTTGCATACCAAAAAGCACATTTTGAACCTCTTGGTTCTAATTCCCAACCCTGCCTTTTATAAAATGAAACAACCTCGGCATCTGCGAATAAAGTAACCTTTGATATTCCAATTTTTTTTAATTCTTGCAATATATATTTCATTAATTCTTTACCTAAACCAAGTCCTTGATAAACAGGATTGACAGCAACATCCCAAATAGTTGCCTCAATAATCCCATCCCCAGTACATCTAGCAAAACCTACAAGCCTAGGAAATTTCTCATCATGACGCCATAACCCAACTACTAGAATACTAAATTCTAAAGCTCTTTTAACTCTTCTTATTGGCCTCCTGCTCCATCCTACAGTCTGCAAAAGTTGATCCAACTCGATAAGGTCAAACTCCTTGACCTTGCTACAAACAAAAATTTCTTTTTTCTCTTGATGGGTGAATTCATAAGAATTTAAACCATAATAATTAATCAGCTCATCTTTAGAAAGAATATTTGTTTTCTTAATTGATGATCTTTTGTTACTAAAAATCATTAAAAGCTAGCAAATCCTTTTTCTTGAAGCTCGGAAAGTTGGAAATATAATCCTTTTTTGAGTCTAAGCTCCCTATGATTCCCTTCTTCAATTAAAGCTCCCCCTTTTAAGACTAATATCTTATCAGATTTCTCAATGGTAGCTAATCTATGCGCGATCACTAATGCCGTTCTTTTATTCAATATCCTTTCAAGATCTTTTTGCAAGGTGGCTTCTGTAGATGGATCCATAAATGCAGTAGCTTCATCCATTATCAAGATAATTGGATTTCTTATAGCTACCCTTGCTACGGAAAGAAGTTGTCTTTCTCCGGATGAAAGATTACCTCCTCTCTCTCTAAGATAAGTATTCAAACCATCAGGCAACTTTTTCAATAAAGTATCTAAACCAAGCTCCATACAAATATTTTTTAAGTCTTGTTTATTAATATCGGTACTTAATTTTAAGTTTTCTGAAACATCACCACTAAAAATAAAAGTATCTTGCAGCACGACACCAAGCATATTTCTAAGTCTTGCTATTGGTATATCCTTAATATCAACATCATCTATCAAAATCTGGCCTTCTTGAGGCTCATATAGTCTACATAACAACCTTATTATGGTTGTTTTACCGGAACCAGTTGGGCCAACAAAAGCTACGTGTTCACCTGGATTAACTAAAAATGATAGGCCTTTTATTACATGTTCACCCTCGTTATAAAAGAAATTTACATTCCGAAATTCAATTTTCCCTTTAAATTTATAATCATTACTTAAAATTCCTCCTGAAAGTTGTTGAGTAGAAATAGAGTCTTTAATCTCAATTTCTTCATCTAATAATTCATTTATTCTCTCTACAGCAGTAAGTCCCCCTTGAATCTGCGTAAATCTCTCTGCTAACTGTCTTAATGGCTCGAAGAGTCTTTGGGAGTAAAGAATAAAAGTTGTTAATGTTCCTAAACCAATATTGCCCGAAGTTACTAGATACCCTCCCACAGCCAATACTAATGACACTGCTGCAAGAGATATCCATTCGATAAAAGCAGATATACTACTATCATAAAAAATGGTCCCATTAACTGCTTTCTGGTAAGCAATACCCGTATTAGAAAATTTCCTACTATTGAAAAATTCTCTCCTAAACATTTGAACGACCTCTAAACCTTGAAGATTCTCTTGGAAATCAGAGTTAAGTTGAGATAATTCCTCTCTTACTTGATAATTTGCTTTCCTGTAGCGTTTTTGAAGCCAAATAATAAAATATGAAACCGGAATTTGAGTTAAAAGAAGCAAAGTTGCCAATCCTTTGTCTATTGAAAGCATTGTTAACGAAATGACTATAAGACTAACAAAATCAGCAATGACTCCGACAGCTCCACTGCCAAAAACTTCAGCCAAAGCATCCACATCATTGGTAAGTCTTGTTAGTAATTTACCAACAGGCATTTTATCGTGATACTTAAGAGAAAGAGAAATAGAATGTTCGAAAAGTTCTCTTCTAATCCTTGCTGTTAATCTTTGTCCAACAGATTGAATATTATATGATTGATATCCCTGCAAAACCAATCTAAATAGAACAGTTATAAACAAAGTGATTATGATTATGTTTATGGATTGCCCAAAGAAGGTTTTACTTAACCATACATCTGTGTTCTCATTTTTTAATAATGTTATAGCTTGACCAACTAACAATGGTTGAATAGCCCCTGCAAATGAGACAGGTAATAGGACTATTAAGATAAGATAAATAGTTTTTTTATCTTTAATTAAATATCTACCTAGTTTTTTTATTCTATCAAAATCATTCAAAAACATTACTTTAAATATTTAATACATCCTTGGAAGATTCTATTGATAAAATCACATCTCTGAGAGGGTTGCTATCTAATCTAAGAGAGAGAGGATTAGCTATTAACCTTGCAGTTGAATAAAAAAGATCGTCAATTTTACTTAAACCGTTTTCTTTAAGAGTCTTACCTGTAGCGACCAAATCTATTATGGCTTCTGCCATTCCAGTAATAGGACCAAGCTCTACTGATCCCGTTAGATGAACAATCTCAACTGGTATATTTAAATCATCAAAATAGGCTCTTGCAGTTTTTGTGAATTTACTTGCCACTTTACAATTAGCGGGAAGATCCGTAGGTTTTAAATAATTACTATTATTTTTTACAGCAAGGGACATGTGACATCCACCAAACTCTAAATCAAGCAATTTAGCAACTTTCAATTCAGATTCCCGTAACACGTCATATCCTACGATTCCTAAATCTGCTTGCCCGTAACTTACATAAACTGGAACGTCTCCGTTTCTTACCAATAAGGCTTTGGCTCGTCTACATTTCGATTCAATAGTTAATGATCTATTATTATCTAATAGTGCATCAGAAAAGTTCAATCCAGCTTTTTTAAAAATTGAAATTGAATCTTCCAGCAGAGCTCCTTTAGGTAAAGCTATAGTAATCATATATTAATTTTTTTCAAAGATTTTTTAATTCTAAGGTAATAATGGAATTTAATAAAGAGCAAAAAATAATTGGGATTAGAGTTCTAAGTGATAATGTAATTTGGCTCTGGAAAAAAAATAAATCAGTAGTAGTTATTGATCCCGCTCTTTCTCAACCTGTAATAGAATACTTGAAAACTAATAATTTTTATTTAGAGGCTATATTACAAACTCATCATCATTCAGATCATATTGGAGGAACTAGGGAACTAATAAAGGAATGGCCAAATGTTAAGGTTATAGCTTCCTTTAAAGAAAAAGATCGTATACCATTTCAAAACTGGTCCGTTAAGGATGGAGACACACTATCGTTATTAGATGAAGAGGTTAAAGTAATCGAAGTAATAGGACACACAAGATCTCATATAGCTTTCTACATAAATAACAAAGTCCCTATCCTTTTTGTTGGTGATACTTTATTTTCAGCTGGATGTGGAAGAATCTTTGAAGGCACTTTTAAACAAATGTATAATTCTCTTAAAAGAATTAAGTCATTACCTAAAAATACTCTCATTTATTGTGCTCATGAATATACGAAGTCAAATCTTTTGTGGGCTTTAGATCTTGAACCAGAGAATCAAATTATTAAAAATAAACTCATTGAAGTTGAAAAGAAAATTGCTTTAAAAGAACTTTCAATTCCATGCCTACTTGAAGAAGAGATGAGAATCAATTTGTTTTTAAGAGCTGATAATTTAAAAGTTTTTTCTTCTTTAAGAGCGAATAAAGATACATGGGTTTAAATTTATATAAATAACTATAATCAAATGTCTTCAACAAAAGTAATTAAGACTTCTAATGCACCAGACCCTGTTGGTCCCTATAACCAAGCAATCAAAGCCGGAAATTTTATTTATTGTTCAGGTCAAATTGCTATTGATCCAGTTTCAAATGAAATAAATTGCCTAGGTAATATTGAAAAAGAAACTATTCAAGTTTTAAAAAATCTTTTAGCTGTTCTTAGTGCCGGAGGAGCAAAAGCAGAAGATGTAATTAAAACGACTATTTATTTAACTGATTTAAAAAATTTCAAAACTGTTAATGATATATACAGTGATTTTTTTAAAGTAGAGAACCCACCGGCAAGAGCATGCGTAGAAGTTTCTTCTTTGCCAAAAGACGTTTTAATTGAAATAGATTGCGTCGCTTTTTTAGATTAATTTATTATTATTTAGATATTTGAAATAAGAGCCAATTATGCACCATATTTGTATAGATTATTAATTAACAAAACTTCTTTGATCTATGACAGCAGCAAAGCTAAATATAGACGAACTAGAAGCCGGTTACCCTTTATTTTGTAAAGCGCTAAGGTTATTAATTTTAAAAGGAAATTCTCTTAAAGAGATTAAAAGGACAGTTTGTTGGGGTCATCTTGAAACATTAAATAGATGCCTACCCGGGAGATATAAAGCCCCTACTTATTTGATGGCTCTAATTAAAAGAGATATAGATAAACCTAATCATTATTAGATATTTTATTTTTCTAAAAAGTAATTATCTAATCTTATAGAAAAATCTTTTTCATTACTTGGTATTTCCTCAGAATCTAAAAAGATAGATACACTTACAAAATTCTTGCCGAAACTAATATTAGGATAGATATTTTTTTCTTTACATGTTTCTTCTATTTTTTTCAAAAATATACTAATTTCTTGATACTCTTCAAACTCAAATCTTTTTTCAATTCTTGAAGGCGACTTTCTATGGTTCCACATTAATTTTTAATTAGATTCCCAATAATCAATTATTCCGCCAATAGTTAAATCAGTTTGGACTGCTGGATTGGGACAAGCAAACCTTGCTGCTGTGCCACTAGCAGTAAAAACCCAGTTACCTTCTCTAGCTCCAACAGGATCAACTGCTACAACTTTTTTACCATTATTATTTTCTAAAATTCTCAAATTCATGTATCCCAAGCCAGCTACTCTTTGAGTGCATACCATTCTTCCACATACCTTCATTATTTCCAAAATTTCTACACCTAAATTTGTTTTGAACTATCAGGATCCCAGTGATCAATTATCCCAACAATTGTTAGATCACTTGGATATGATTTACTTCCTGCTGCTTCTCTTGCAGCTGAACTACCCACACAAATAACCCAATCTCCTGGTTTACAACCAACAGAGTCAACTGCGACTTTTTGTGATGAACCATCTAAAACTACTTGTAAATGTCTATGTTCAAATCCAGGAATTCTATTGGTTGATACAAGTGGTTTAACCACCTTACAAATAAGCATAACTAGTGAGCCTCCTCTAATTTTTTATCAAAAGACATTCCAATAATTTGAGCGGAATGTATATTGTCTCTATCTCTAATAGTAAGACAAGTATGCAACAAACCTTGATCAACTAAATTTTTATATCTAATTGTTATCGCATTATTTACTCTCTTACAATCATTCATTGCTCTTTCTTTTGCTCCTGGTACTTTGCCAGAGTAATCAAATCTTATTACTACTGGTATTGGAAGATCCTTGGAGACATTCAAACCCTTAAAAATTTTTACTCCAACATCTAAATCTGGAGCCCCTTCTTCAACAGTATCTAAATGGGCAAAATAAGTTAAATTCCTTAAATGTACTTCTTTGAAGCCTATCCCAACTCCAATAAATCTCTCAGCATGACCAATATCTTTATAAGAACCTTTATAAAATTTTCTTACATAGTCAATTTGGGAAATATTATTAACTATTAATTTAAAAATAAATTTATTTATTCCTGTTAGCTGATTCTTAGAAGATTTCCTATCAATAATTTGACTAATTTCTTTTTCAGCTTCTTCTTTTGTAAAATCAATTGTTGAATTATATATTTCTAAAGTTGAAATGGTTTTTTCTAAATCTATATTACCGTCGCTGGTAGTCAAATGAATCTTTAACGAGTCCGTATCAGTATCTAGGCCAATCAACATAAGATCTACTGAAGCACCACAACAGAAACTATTTTCAACAGCCTCTCTAAAAGCAAGTAACTTTTTGCTACCTTCTTTAGCAGCTAATTGATCATCACTTCCATGAGCGGCACATCCCTGATGCAAAGGATCAACTGAACTAAAATGATAAGTAACTACTTTTAAATATCTTGTATCTTTACGTGCTTCATTAGGGTTGCTCTCTCTATACCTTTTGTGCTCCGTCTTAACCCATCTATTTACAGTATTTTCAATATCAAAAAGCGCTCCTGCATGAGATCTTCGTCTAACGGCGCTAAATGGAATTCTCATAACATATGCAACTGAATGAGCTAATCTTCCATCAGAACAAGGAGTTATGTCTAATAAATGTATTCCACAATCCAACATAAATTTTTCAAATTCTTTTGCGCTCTTTCCTCCACTTGCTCCATCTAAAGGATCTTTTTCAAAAAAATCATCACTTAATTTTTCATGTTGTTTAAAAGAACACCAAGCATATAAAGCTCTCATATCCAAGGGTTTAACCCAAGATTTATCTAATATATGAAGAGGCAAGTCTATACTTAAATTATTTTTTGCAATGCTTTGAGCTGTATTTATAAAATTATCATGGTGTTGTATACGAGCAATTTCTTTTAAGGTTGGGACAATATTATCAAAATTATTTTTTATCTGACTTTCATATTGATAGAGTTTTTCGTTCTGTAAAACATCTGTTAGATTATGAGTCTTTTGGGTATTTACTCGGTTATTAAAATTATTAGATTGCTTATGAATATTTTCTGTAAAAGTTTTCATCGGAGCCGTAGGACCCAATGTAAAATTCTTGCTTTTGGCCAGTCCTCTTAAAGGCATTTATTTAATTAACCCCTTGCACCACCCGAGAAAGTTACAAGTTGACCTTCTCGAGTATTCCCACTAGATCCAGTGATGAGAAAATCAGGCTCTTTCATTTCATCATTTCTTTTGATATCCATTACGGGCATTGCGCTTGTCATTCCTGGTCTTGTAGGATTTCGTTTTCTAGCAGAAACTCCCTCAGTACCTGTTACTCTATCACCTCTGTCCCAATCATCTCCTGTAATATTTAACCCAGCAGATTGACCTTCACCTGTAATTCTAGATTGCGCTCTTTCTTTCTCAGAATCAAACTTTTTTGAATCTTTTTTTGGAGTTAAAAGGTGATTTTTGTTTTTATCAAACCTGAATTGTTCAGTTCCTGTTACTTTATCTAGAGCCATATCAAATGGGCCAGTAATTTTGGAACCATTCTCATATTCATTACCAGTAACTCCTTCTCTTTTTTTATCTGAGTATCTATCTCTTGAAGGGGAATGTACAGAAAAATCTTCCCATGTTTTTAAATTTTTTCTCTCGTTATTGGCGTAATGATTTTCAGAAGAATGATTAGAGCAATTATCACCTAATTGATCTCCTCCCACATAAGGAGTACCAGTTGGATTTGAACAAGCACCTTTAGCAGCTCCAGTTAAATGACCTCCAATCCCAGGCTGTAGTCCAGTAAGACGAGCATTTGAGCTACCTCCCAAATAAACCTTGCCTTTACCTTTTGTTTCATTAACCAAATTAGAATCACAATTATTTACCATATCCTCTAATCCTGCGTATGGAGTACCAGTTACATTTTTGCAAGTTCCAGGCTCGTCACCAGTAACTTGATTAGATCTTCCAGTGAGCGTGCCACTAATCTCATTAGCATTATTTGAAAGACTTATTCCAACTTTCATAGCTTCAGGTTTTGGTTTAGATTTACAAAAAGTCTCATATTGTTGCGAGCCAATGTATTCATCACCAGTGACATTTTTACAACTTCCGGGTTCATTCCCAGTAACAAATTCAGATCTTCCAACACCAGTGCCAGTTAAAGCATTCCCATTTAATGTATTGTAATCGCCAACTTTCTCAGTAGATCTCCCTTTAGAATTTGGTTCTGAACCAAGATATTGATCACCAGTTAATTTATGCCCAGATCCAGACTCATCGCCAGTCACTAATGATGATCTACCCGGCAAGGAACCAGAAACTTTTAATCCATCAATAGTTTTACTTTGCTTTACCTTGGATGGATTTTTAGGTACTTCTCCACAATATTTACTCGATTGATTTGCAGAAGTATATTCAGTACCAGTTACATTTTTGCAAGTGCCTGGTTCATCGCCAGTAACCTTTTCAGATCTACCAACCTCATTTCCTGTAACTTTATTTCCAGAAGATGTAGATGTAACAGAAGCTCTAACAGGTTGCTTGTATTCAGGTTTATTGTTACAGAATTCGTTTGTAACCTCTGCACCTAAGTATTGCGTCCCAGTAACACTTCTACATGTACTTGCTTCATTTCCAGTGGTTTTTTGTGATCTGTTGGCTTGTGTGCCCGTAACTACTTGACCTGAATTAGTTTCACTTTTACCAACTTTCCAATTCGCATCTGCAATATTCATTTTAGATCCATTTTTATTGGGGCCACATGGTCTACATTTACTATTTCCATTTTTAGATTTATCACCAGTTTTACTTCTAAGTTCTCTTACTCTTTGAGAAATTTCTCTACTAGACAAATCTGGATCTCCTCTTCTTGCTAAAGAAGCAGCACTATTATTTTGTTTAGAAGCAGATTTTCCATGCTTAGATTGTGCTTCTCTTCGAGCCAAAACAATATCCCTACTTGTATTTATGATTGGTTTTCTTTTTTGACTTACTCTTCTTTTGATATTTTTATGAACATTATGATTTTCTACGATTACAATATCATTTTTCTTAGAAATATCTCCCTTTT